>CAJBSQ010000162.1 GCA_903958265.1 uncultured Planctomycetaceae bacterium | reverse complement strand
GGAGTGCGCGAGGTCTGGGTGATCGACGCGGCAACGCGACAAACGCATCGCTTTCGGAAGCCCGCTGAAGGCACCTATGCCGATCGCGACATCGTGCTGCCGCAGAGCCTTTTGGAGTATGGCCGGCTCTCGGTCGTGCTCGCCCACCTCTTGCCCTCGGCCTCCTGACGCGTGTCGGGCGCGTCGACGCCGCTTCATATGGGTCGAACTCGATCCTCAGGCTCGAGCGACTGTCGAATGAAGGCCACTCGGGCGTGAGCCCTCGGTCGGCCCAGCAAGCCTGAGCGATGCCAACGAGCCACTCAGCCTCGATCGAGGTGAAGGCCGCTCAGCTCCGCGAGACCTCGGCAAGAAACTCAAGCACCGCGCGGTTGAAGACCTCCGGCGCCTCCAGGGGCACGAGGTGGCCCGCGTGCGGCACGATCAGGAGCCGCGCGTTGGGGATGACCTGCTCGGCCGCCTCGAGGCAGGCCGGGGGCGTGATCTGATCCTCCGCACCGACGATCAGCAGCGTGGGCACGCCAACCCGCTGCATCGCCTCGATCATGTCGGGCCGCTCGCCAAGCGCGGCGAGTGCCGCCTGGATCGTCTCCACCCGCTGGCGACGGATCATCGCATCGACCACCGCCAGGTTTTCGGCATGACGGGCCTTCGCTGCGGCGCTGGCCGTCGTCGCCGGCACGGCGAAGAGCCGCGGGATCATCGCATCGGCCAGGATCGCCTGACCGACCCGGCCCACCTTCCCCGCAAGATCGGTGCGGGCCGCGCGGGCCTCGGGCGTGTCGGCCTCGAGCTTCGTGTCGACCAGCACCAGGGCCGCCACGCGATCGGGATGGCGGCTGGCGACATGCTGGGCCACGTAGCCGCCCATCGACACGCCGCACACGACCGCCGGCTCCGCCACGTGCAAGGCGTCGAGCATCCCTGCCACGTCGTCGGCCAGCTCCGCGATGCTCTTGGGCACCGTGCCAGCGCTCGCCCCGAAACCGCGGAGATCGGGCACGATCAGCCGCAGTGATTCGTCGAGCTCTGCCTGCCGCCTCCACATTTCGTGGTCGAGCGGGAACGCATGAAGCAGCACCAGCGGCCGGCCGCTCCCCGAGGTGTGCACGGCGAGCCGTGCATCGCCGACGGTGACGTGGTGGATTGGCATCATGGCTGGGCCGCCGTGCGGAAGCGGTCGAGGTTTCTGCGGATCGTGGGGTTGTGCGGCTCCTGCCGCGCGGCCAGCTGCTGCGTGCGGACGGCGCCGGCCAGATCGCCGGCGGCGAACCGGCAGTGGGCGAGCGTGTCGAGGTAGCTCGAGTTGTCGAACGAGAGTTCCAGCGACCGCTGCGCGTACCTCGTCGCCGTGCGGATGTCTCCGGCGGTGTTGGCCACCAGCCAGGCATACTCGTTGTAGCCATTGGCATCGTCGGGCACCGCCTGAATCTCCTCGTCGATCTGCTCGAGTGCCCGGACAACCCGTTCCCGGGCCTCGGGGAGCCGGTCTGGGTCACCGTCGGCGAGTCGATACCACGCGATCAGCGCGTCGACATCCTTCGGATATGAGGCGAGGGCCTCCTCCAGGAGCCGTCGCTGAGCCGCCGCATCGCCGCGGGTGGCGGCGTCGCAGGCGGAGAAGAACAGCATCCGCGAGCGGATCGCCCGCGGATCCCGCTCGAGCCGCAACAGGATCTGGGCCGTGTCTTCCTCGTCACCCTCGCGGCCATCGAGCACCCGCCGGAGCACGGCGGCGGCTTCAGCATGGCGACGCTGCTCGTTGAGAAACTCGGCGCCGAGGACGCCCGCCAGCGCGAACTCTCCGATCGGGGCCCGGGGATTGCCGGAGATCGACTCATACTCGCGAGCCGCCCAGTCGGCGGCACCCCAGCGGGCCAGGAGCATCGCCGCCTGCAGCCGGCGGCTGAGCTCACCGTCGGCCCGCGCGAGGGCGTCGGCAGCGCGGTCGGCGACCATCGCTGCGGCGGCCTCGTCGCCGAGCCGGCGACGGGCCACCGCCACGGCATAGGCGGTCAGCGGCGCGAAGGTGTCGTGGTCGGCCGCCACGCGGTCGGCGAGCAGGTCGGCCGCCTCCGGCAGGCCATGGTCGGTGAGCCAGGCCATCTCGGCGGCCGTGAGTTCCTCTTCGACCGCCGACCCGCGGCAGGCGGCGAACAGCTGTTCGGCCTCCGCAAGGGCTGCATCCCGGCGGCCGACGGACGCGAGCAGTTCGATCAGCGTGCGGCGAAAGATCCGCAGCGTCTTGGCGTCGCCGAGCGACGGGTCGGTGGTGTCGTCGGCCAACGTGGCCCGCGGCTCGCCCTCGCCCGGCCGGGCGATCAGGGCGAATGCGGCGGTGGCCTCCTCGATCGCTGCCGGGTCGGCGGGCGATCGCGAGGCCTCGACGACGGCCCGCAGAAACCGGGCGGCCGGCCGCCGGCTCGGCCCCAGCCCCGCAGCGATCTTCGGAGCGATTACGGGCCAGGCGGGATCGCCCACGTGCCACTCGCGGGCAAGCAGCGCCGCGGCGATCCGCGAACCCGAGGCTGTCCGCTCCAGCCGCACGATCCGCGCCAGCGGCTCGATCCCGGCGTCGTCGTCAAACCGCAGCAGCCGATGCATGAGCTGCACGCGGGCCTCGTAGTCGCTCCGCGCATACTTCTCCAGGGCCGTCGCCACCCCGGGAGGGTCGCTCGGCGTGGCCAGTGGCAGGGCATCCACAAGCCAGCGGGCCTTGAGGGCCACCTCGAGATCCGGGCTCGATTCGGCGGCCGCCAGCAGGGCGTCGGAGGCGGTGGCGCCCAGGTCGGCGAGCCGTATCGCCGCCACCTCGCGGACGGAGAAGTCATCGGCACCGAGCTGCCCGATAAGCGCTCCAATCTCGTCGTCGGTGGCGGAAGACGCGAGGCAGCAGGCACTGCCTCCGCCACTCATGACCGCCAGCACGCACCATCCCGCTGCATACAGCGGTGCTCTCGGCGACCGACTCGGCATGGAGAGAGCCTTTCGGAGAGGGCCGCGGGGAACGAGACTGCCACGAAGAAGATTACGGCCCTGAAACGTTGCGGGGCAAGCGTCGCGTCGGCGACGGCAGGGGCATGGCAAAGCGTACCTACGGGAAAACCGCCGCTACAGGATGACGGTGTGCAGGTAGGAAAACCTGCACCCACGGGAAAACCGCCGCTACAGGACGCCAGTGTGCAGGTAGGAAAACCTGCACCTACGGGTAGGCCCTCTTACGAGGCGTCGGGCTCGATGCCGAGGTCGCGGATCGTGACCAACGACTCGAGCGGAATCCCGCGGGCGGCGAGCGCTTCGCGGGCTCCGGCGAGCCGGTCGATCACCGCGACGAGCCGCTCCACCACCAGGCCGAACTCGACCGCCCGGTCGATGGCCAACAGCGACGAACCGCCCGTGGTGACCACGTCCTCCACGATCACCACCCGCTGCCCGGGCTCAACGGGGCCCTCGACGTACTTCTGCAGGCCGTGCCCCTTGGCCTCCTTGCGCACCATGAAGCCCTTCAGCGGCAGCCCCTCGACGCCCGCCATCGTCACCACGGCCGCGGTCACCGGATCGGCACCGATTGCCATCCCGCCGACCGCATGGGGCAGCGGGCCGAGGCTGCGGAGGCGTTCGAGGATCGCCCGCCCCACGAGCATGGCGCCGTGGGCATCGAGCACCACCTGCTTGGCGTCGAGATAAAAGCTCGCCTCCCGGCCCGAGGCCAGCCGGAAGGTGCCCCGCTTCAGCGCCTTGGTGCCGACGAGGTCAACGAGTTCACGGGTCAGCGGCGAGATCGGAGGTGTGCTCATGGAGGGGGAGTATAGGCTGGCGTACCGCTTTTTTGACTCCCTCAGCCGGCACCTTAGAATTCGCTTGTTCTGATCCGGTCGGAGTGACCTCATGCGGTTGGGTTTCCACCAGAGTTCCTGCTCCTTCATCGTCGCCGCGTGCCTCGCCCTGGGGGGTGTGCTGGGCGGTGTGCTGGGCGGCGACGCCCCAGCGGCCGGTGCCGAAGCGGTGGTGATCCCGGTCAGGCTGCCGATCACCGGCACCCGCGACACCCAGGTCGAGGCCGCGATCCTCCGTCAGCTCGGTCGGCTCCGCAGCACGCCGTTGGAACGCGGCACGCTGGTGCTGCGATTCGATGCGGTCGATGGCGAGTCGGCCGGCGGCAGCGATTTCGGCCGCGCTCTCGAACTGGCGCGGTTCCTCGGCGATCAGCGGCTCGCCGGCGTGAAGACGGTCGCCTGGCTGCCCCACGGGGTGAGCGGCCATGCCGTACTCGTGGCCGTGGCCTGCGACGAGATTGCGCTGCCCCCCGATGCCGTGCTGGGGCCGGCGACCTCGGGAGAAGCGGCGGTCGACGACGCCACCCGAGCCGCCTACCGGTCGATTGCGGCGCGGCGCAAGACTGTGCCGCCGCCAGTGGCCGTGGCTCTGGTCGATCCGACCTCCCGTGTGGTGCGGGCCTCCACCGACGACGGCGAGCAGTTCGTCGATGAGGCCGATCTGGCGGCGCTGCGGCAACGCGTGGCGGTGCTCGAAGTGGAAGAACTCAGGCCCGTGCCCCTGGCCCT
>CAJBSQ010000161.1 GCA_903958265.1 uncultured Planctomycetaceae bacterium | reverse complement strand
TCGCTACCGACCGACATGAACTGGTCGCTCGCTGAAGACCCGGCCCTGCGGGCCGTGGCGTCGTTGTTCGAGGGCGATCGATCGGCGCTCGTCGGCAGCGCGGCGGCGGCCGGCTATGTCGGGGCGGCCGGCGAGCTCACGGGGAAGTTCGTGCTCGCCGGTCATTCCGCGGGTGGCGGCTTCGCGACAGCGGTCGCGGCCGACTACGCGGCGCAGAACTCGGCTTCGAACAACCTCGTTGGCGTGATCATGGAGGACGGCGTCTCGCCCGGCGCGTTCGACGGCAGCGGCAGTTTCGCGGTGCAGGTGGCCGAACTGGATTCACATGACGTCCCTGTCTATCAGGTTGCGGCGCCCGCGCAGCTCTGGAACGCCTACGGGGCTACCACAAACGCGCTCGTGGCGACCAATCCCGGCCAGTTTCGCGGCGTGGTGCTCACCGGCGGTTCGCACGTCGATGCGATGGTGGGCAGCAGCCCCACCGACGACATCGTGGTCCAGCGGGTGACCACGCAGTCACTGCCCGGCAATGCGGCGGCCACACGCTCGCTGACCGCCGGCTGGATCAACGACCTGTATGTGGGCGCCACGCCGGAAGCGCCCCAGTATGGCTTCTATGCTGCGGCGAATCAGGCGATCCTGCTAGGCCCCGCCGCGGCGATCCCGCTCCCCAGCCCGGTCGCAAACATGTGGTCGGCGGGGGAGTGGAGTCTCGGTGCGGACCTGGCCGCCATCGGCGGGCTGACCGGGTTTGAGCCGGGGCCCGCGGTCAACACCGGCCACAACGACGTCACTGGGTACGTCAAGCCGCCGCTCAGTAACGGCGTGACCGGGGTGAAAACCGGCAGCTCGGCGCTGGCCATCCCGTTTGGCCCCAGGGGCTCCGTGACGTCGGCGGATTGGTACTTCCCGACCCAGGCCGACGGTCACGTCTCGGCCAGCGGCGTCGTCTGGCTCCAGCAGGGCGAACTCGGCGACGCGGCGGCCTTCGCAGCGCTGGCCGCCCAGATCGCGGGGCAGACCAACAGCATCGTCGTCGCGCCCACGATCAGTTCGTTCGAGATCCCGACCCGGCCCGGGGCCTTCCTGGGCAGTGCCGGCATGCAGCAGGCGGTCGCCGACATGATGTTCGGCGATCGCGGAGCGCTCACCGTCAGCGCGAACGCCGCCGGCTTTCAGGGGGTGCTGCCCGAGAAGATCCTGCTTTCCGGAGAGCGCATGGGCGGCGGGTTCGCCGCCGAGGTGGCAGCACGCACCGTCGACAACGGCGCCGCCGCCAACCTGCTGGGCGTGGTGATGGTCGACGGGGTTGCCAGCCCGGACCAGTTCCCCGCATCGCTCGACAAGCTTGATTCGGCCGGCATTCCGCTCTACCAGATCGCTTCGCCGCCGCAGGCTGCGAACAACTGGGGCCGAACCACGGAGCAGCTTGTGGCCTTGCACCCCGACCAGTTCGTCGGCGTTCAGTTTGACGATGCCAGCCCCCTCGACGCCGTGGTCACGTTCGCCACCGGCTGGATCAACGACCTCTACGCGGGCCGCGGGCCGACCGATCCGCTCTACGGCCTCTACGGCAATCCGCACGACGGCACCTACGTCGCCAACCAGCCGATCGTGATGGGCGAGGCGTGGGTCACCGTGCTACCCGCGCCGCCGCCGGTCGACATCAATCAGTACGCAGGCACGTGGTACGAACAGGGCAGCGTGAAGCAGTTTCTCGCCACCGGGCTGGTCAACACCAGGGCGGTCTATACGCCCCAGCTCGATGGCACCATCACGGTGGAGAATTCCGGCAACTCCTCCGGACCCAACGGCCCGTCGTGGAAAACCACCGGGACAGCGGTGGCAGTCAACGCTGCCAACACCCGCCTCGCCGTGAGCTTCTCCGGTGAGCCCACCCGCGACGAGCCAGGCAACTACTGGATTCTGGACTATGCCCCGGACTACAGCTGGGCGATCGTCAGCGACGCAAGCGGGACCTCGGGAACCATCCTGACTCGTGAGCAGTTCCCCTCCGAGGCCGAGTACACGGCGCTGGTGGCCCGGGCGTATCGGTTGGGTGTGCGGGGCACCATCACCCCGACTGCGCAGTTCCCGATCGCATAGCCGGTGGCCGATACCTGAGCGAGCTGTGCGGGCGGACGGTGGTGTAGACCTTTCGCCAGCGTTCGATCAGCACGTTGGCCTCC
>CAJBSQ010000160.1 GCA_903958265.1 uncultured Planctomycetaceae bacterium | reverse complement strand
TGCCGTCGGTGGACTTGATCCAGACGTCGTTGTTGCCCACGCCGCCCGAGAACGGCTTGTACTGGTCGAACGCCGACTCGGGCTTCAGGCGATCGACGTAGAGCACCTCCTTGAAGTCGCTGTAGACCGCGGGACCTCCGTCGCCCCGCTGCCGGAAGGCCCGCACCGTGAGGAAGTTCATGCCCTCGGGCAGGATCGTCGCATTGACCGCCTGCTCGAAGAGGCCGTTGCCATCGGCCTGCGAAAAGCCCGTGCGGCGGGTGGTGACAAAGTTTTCAAACCCATACGACACGTCGCCCGGCGCGGTGACGTCTACGGCCCCGCTGCCGTTGAGGTCGAGCCCCTCGTTGATCCGGATCATCGCCTGATCGCCATCGGCCGACCGATCGCGGTAGCCGCCCGACAGCGTGACCGCCTGGGTGGCCAACCGCACCGTGAAGGCGTCGCCAATGATCACCAGCATGCTGGCCAGCCGCGACTCCGCGTTCGACACCAGGATCGCACCGGTCTGCGACGAGGTCTCGCCCCCCTGAAACTCCGGCGGATTGTCGCCTGCGATCACGGGGCCGACGCCCGCGCCCGAAAACTCAACGCCTGCCGACGACCTTGGCGTCGGCAGGCCGTAGACGAGGTAGCCCTGGTCCTTGCCGTCGTTCCTCAGGAAGCGGGCGTTGACGTACCGGTTCGACGGTGTGCCCACGACCTCGAGCACCTCCGGAATCGTGCTTGTGCCGCTCGCGGCATTCGCCTGGGCCGCATTGCCGGTGAGTTCGACGAGCCGGGCCCCGAGCGTGAAATCGACCGCCATGGTCCGGGCATCGAAGCCAGCGTCGTTGCGGTTGCTGAGCATCACCAGGGCAGCGTTGCTCCGCTCGAAGGCGTAGTTTTCCTTCTCGAGGTACCGCTCGCGGAAGTCTCCGCGGCCGTAGCGGCTGCGGAGATCGACCAGCGTCGTGATCGTGTCGCCGAAGTTGCCCAGCGCGTCGCCGCGGCCCGGCTTTGGAAACCCGCGATTCGGGTCGTAGTGCTCATAGGCGTTGTAGTAGACGACCGCATTGCCCGGCCGCATCAGCGAAAAGGCATAGGCCACGTTCATCATGTCGGGCCCGAAGTCGTCGTGGCTTTGCACAAACACCACCCCCGAGGAGCCGTTGACCACGCCGTCGTCGTAGACGTCGAGGCCGGCGTTGACCATGCTGCGGAAGTCGTTGGCCGTGCCGTTGCTGGAGAGGTTGTATTTGACGGGCCAGAACTGGGCGAAGTCGAGCGCGTCGCGATTGCCCCCGATGTGGTTCGCCGGGATCGACCCGATGTCCTTGCGGACGAACTGCGACATCAGGTTGGACCGGTCGGTCGAGGCGCTCTCGCTGAAGCTGAAGACCTCCCGCGGGGCCCCGTTGAGCAGCCGGCGGTTGTTGGCACGGTAGACCGCCTCATCGAAGTAGTTGAGCACCCAGGGCTCGAAGTGCCGGGCGGCGTCGAGTCGGAAGCCATCCACGCCCACGTCGTCGATCATCCAGCGGGCGTTCCGCATCAGCAGCCCCGTCGCGTTTTCGGCCACCGCATCGCCAGCCGCGGGGTTGGCCGTGTTGAAGTCGTAGAGGGTCGTGTTCTGGCCAGTCTTGGGGTTGTAGATCGCCGTGCCCCCGAGATTGCGGTCGGGATAAAACCGGGCATTCGATGCCGCCGGCTGGTTGCGGAACGTGCCCGCGGGAATGTTGAGCGGATTTCCGGCGGCGACCGGGTGGCGGATGTACTGCAGATTCGTCTCGTGCTTGATGTCGATCAGCCCTGCGAGGCGGCCGTTG
>CAJBSQ010000159.1 GCA_903958265.1 uncultured Planctomycetaceae bacterium | reverse complement strand
GCTGTCGCCCCGTGAAACCCCCTGGGTGTGAGCCCGGTCCGGGAGGCGCCTCGAGCGCATTCATGTTATGTCTAGCGTCGGCCACCTAAGCGAGGGCGGGTAGGCGAAGGGGGTCGGCGAACGCTCGCGGAGCCTTGGGCGTATCCTCGCCCCGGCGACGCGACTTTTGCCGCCCCCGAGCCGGCGATCCACGGAAGTCAAATGCGCTCGAGAGCGGCTCTCGGACGGGGCTCACACCCAGGGGGTTTCACGGGGCGACAGCCGGTGAATGGTGGCCACCACGACGGCCACCAGCAGCAGGCCCGCAACACTGCCGATGCAGTCGTAGACCCAGTCGAGCGGCTCAGCGGACCGGCCGAACAGCGGCTGCGTGATCTCGTCGACCGCGCCGAAGACCGCCATGCCGAGGGCGAGCCAGGCGATGCTCCGGCCCGACCAGCGGGCCGCCGCCACGCAGGTCGTCGCGGCGAGCACCGCGAGCGTGCCGTAGGCGAGGAAGTGGAGCGTCTTGTCGGACGGCGGGTTGGGCCCGAGTAGCTCCTCGGGCTTGGGGTAGTGCGTCGCGAACACGAGCACGGCGACGTACACGAGCGTCGCGGCCGCGAGCAGCCGGGCGAACCAGTGGCGAAGGAACGGCGGGCAGGCGACGGGCATGGCAGGCTTCGGAGGGCCGGTGGTCGCGGAAATCCCCACGACCACCCCAAGAATACACCGGTTTTTGCTCTTCGCCCGCGCCCGCCCTTTCGCTACCTTCCCCCCCTTCCCACCTGACATCCGTTTGGAGGCACGCAGTCATGACCCGCCAGGAACTGTCGTCGATCGTTCACGAACTGCTCGAAAAGGAGACTGGAGAGACCTATCCGGGGCTCCAGGAATCGACGTCGCTGCGCGACGGGCTGAATCTCGATTCGCTCGACATGGCCGGCCTCGTGCTCCACGTCGAGAGCCGCTTCGGCATCCAGATCGAGACGGAACTGCTCGAAGACATCGCCACGGTCGGCGACCTGCTCGATGTCCTCGACCGCAAGATCGTCGCCAAGGCGGGCCGGCAGGCAGCCTGACAGCCGGTGGGTGGCAACCTGATTTCCATCGCGACACGGATCGTGGCCGCATGAACCCTATTGCTTCGTCAACGCTTCCCGGCTCGGCTGGCTGCTCGATCCGCGGCCATGCCGTCGTGGCGTCGCGGCTTTCGAGCCTGGCGGCCCTGCGGGACGCGGCATCGCCTCCCGGATGCCCCGCGCTGCCTCCGCACTTCCTGCGGCACAGCGACGAGCACACCGTCGTGGCCGTGCGGGCGGTGCTCGCGGCGATCGCAGGCCTGCCGAAGCCTGTGGCCTTCGACCGTTGCGGTATCGTGGCCGCTCCCTGCCAGGCCGGCCGAATCGCCGCCGCGCGGTCGCTCACGCAAAGGCAGGCCGGTGGCGTATCACCGCACATCGTGCCCCGGTGTTCGCTCCACTCGCTCGGCGACGCCGTGAGCGTGGCGCTGGGGATGCACGGCCCGCACATCGGGGTGGGAGGTGGCCCCGACGCGCTGGCCGAAGGGCTGTTTGCGGCGGTGTCGCTGTTTCAGGGAGGCACCGCCTCGGGGTGCGACCTGGCCTGGCTGGTGGTCACCGACTGGGATACCGAGCCCCTGCTAGACGCCGCGGGAATCCCGACCAACGACCCCTCGTGCCGGGCGCTGGCCATGCTCCTGGCGCCGGCCGATCCGGCCGATGACGACCGGCTCAGGCTGTCGCTTCACGGGCCCACCGCAGCGGCCGGCGCGGCGCTGCCGGCAAGCCCGCCCGCGGGCGGGCTCGCGGCCTTCTGCCGCGCCGTCGAGATGTGCGCCACCGGTTCGGTCCTCACTTCGTGGGCGGTCTCCTGCCCGTGGGGCGCCGAGATCCGGCTGGTGGTGCGCGAGCAGGTCAAGCGGTCCATGCTCCATCGAATCCCAGCGGCCGTCAGCCGCCGTCGGGAGGCCGCCTGACCTTGCCCGACCGCTGCGGCCTGACACCGAGCCGCCCGCCATGCCCTCACCACCTTCCCTTCAGGAGCCCTGCATGACCACGCCCTCACAACCGCCAGCCAGCCTGGCCACGATCGACGCCCTCCTCTCGCACCTCGTCGACCACTGGCACCACTTTGAACCCGAGCATTCGGAGGAGGGGCTCCGCGGAAAGATCTGCGACCTGCACCGCTACAACTTCCTCCTCTGGCACGAGGAAGACATCGCCCGCTCGCCGAGCGTGACCGACGGGCGGATCGCCCAGGTGAAGCGGGCGATCGACCGCTACAACCAGCTCCGCAACGACTGCATCGAGAAGGTCGACGACTGGCTCGTGGCCGACCTCGCGGAGCGGGGCGTGGTGGCGCCACCGCCGGCACCGGCCGCCACGGAAACCCCGGGCGCCGCGATCGACCGGCTGTCGATCCTCGAACTCCGCCGCTACCACATGCGGGAGCAGATCGAGCGGCAGGACGCCACGCCGGAGCACCGCGACCGGGCGGCAGCCCGGATGGTGGTGCTCGACCTCCAGCGGCAGCACCTGATCGAGTCGACCGACCGGCTGCTCACCGAAATCTATTCCGCCCGGCGGCCGCTGCGGGTCTTCCGCCAGATGAAGATGTACAACGACCCATCCATGAACCCGTATCTCTACAAGACCGCCGCCAAGGCCGCGTGAGGGGCCGGCAGCCGTGACGCGAGTCTACTTCGGCAGGCAGGCCGAGAGGGCGAGCAGGGCGTAGCTCGTGGCGAGGTCGGTCTCCCCCTCCATCCACCGCTCGTTCGCGTTCTTCCACGAACCGTCCTCCCGCTGCCGCGCCATGATGGCGGTGGAGAGTTCGTCCCGCCAGTCATGCTCGCGGCCCTGCGCGTCGGTGAAGGTGTCCGCTCCAAGCACGTCGAGACTCTTGGCCGCGGTGTGGAAGTAGTAGTAGAGCCCCGCATCGCCCATGCCGGGATTCTCTGCGAATGTGTAGTGCTTTCCGAGCCAGGCGATCGCCGCCTTCACGCGTGGGTCATCCTTCGTGAGGCCGGCATAGACCATGCTCTTCAGGCCCGCGTAGGTCATCGAGCCGTAGCTCCGCAGGCCTCCTTGGGGCGTCGTGCCCGCCTGGCTCTCGCCGCCGTCGGCGGGGGTGTAATAAAAGCCTCCGTCGGGGTTCTTCTCGGGAAACGGCAGCGGGTTGTGGGGGCCGGGCAGGTTTTGCGTGCGAGACACAAACGCCAGCGCCCGCTGGATCGCCGGATCATTCTCGCTGGTGCCGATGGTCCGCAGGGCCTCCACCATGAACTGCGTGTTCGAGAGATCGGGGCGTGACTTCTTGCCGTAGCCGGCGCCCCCGTAGGCGGGATCCGCCATCCCCCGGCCTTCGCCGTCATCCCACTGGAGCCGCTTCACGTACTCCGCCGCGGCTTTGATCGCGTCGTCGAGGGAGCCGTCGGCGTTGCAGGCGGCCAGTGCGAGCAGGCCGATCGAGGTCTCGTAGTTGGCAACCGGGGAGCCGGGCACGTAGAGGCCGCCGTCGGGTTGCCGGAAGGAGAGCAGGTAGGCGAGGCCCTGCTGCACCGCGGGAGCCGTGGCGGGCATGCCCGATCGGACCAGCGCCGTCACCGCCAGGGCCGTGACCGCGGGGCCCACATCGGCAGAGAAACTCCCGTCAGCCGCCTGCTCGTGCTCGATGAGGAAGGCCCCGCCCCGGGTGAGCGCGGCGCGAATGGCCTCGACGTCGGCCGCCGCGACGATCGTGGCGGTGGGAAGCAGGGCGGCGACCAGGGCGGTGGCGAACACGCGACAAACGGCGGGCATGGCTGGTGTTCCACGGGGAGACTCGGCCCGTCGGAAGCATACGCGGCCCACCCCGTGCCGAGAAACGCCGGGCCAGCGGCCGAGTGGTGAACTTTTCCCCTCGGCCGCGAACCTGGTCATCAAGGCCCGGTCACTGGTCGACCGGCAGCGCCCGCGGGTAGGCCGGCACCTGCTTCGGCGGCGGGTCGCGGCCTTCCTCCAGCCGCCACTCTTCTCGCTCCTCGTCGCTGGCGTAGTACACGAGCCAGGCCGTCGGGTCGCCGTCGACCGTGGCACTGCAGTCCCAGTGGACGTAGTTGTCGGGCACGTCGACCTGCTTGATCTTGGCCGGAAGGATGTCGCGGCGGATCAGCGTGTAGAACTCGCGATCGGAGAGGTGGTCGGTGAAGTCGAGGACGATCCGCTTGTCGTAGAGCGTGTCGATCGTCTGCCAGAGCCGTTCGTGGAGCCGGTCGTCGTCGAGCGTGCAGGCGGGCTGCAGGGCGAGTTGGGGCTCGAACCAGCGGGCCACGGGTGTCAGCGGCGCCAGTTCCCAGGCCAGCATCGATTCGAGGAATCGGTTCTCGACGGGAGTCGGCAGGCTCCGGAACTCGATCTCCCAGATCGATTCGTCGAGATAGGGCTCGATCGCCGTCCGGAGTTCGCCGTTGCGAAGCAGGCAGTCGACCTCTTCCGGATCGGGATGGTGTGCGAGGGGCATGCCGGGGGTATTCCTCGGGGGGGTGGCACCGGCGGCCGACAACGAGTCGACAACCGGCTGGACCCCTTCGACGATACCAACGCGAAACCAGGGTTCAACGGTTCGGGACCGCTGTTTTCGGCGTTTCACGGACCGCCCGCCGGTACGACCGCTACGACGCGACGACTTTCCGCGGTCCACCGCCACGGCCCCATTTGCCACGACCCCGCAGGATCCCCCAGCCTCAACCGCCGGCGGAGGAACTGGGGGCGGCAGCCTTGCAGTCGGGCTCGAGGGCGGCAATCTTCGCCACCCGCCGGGCATGCCGGCCGCCCTCGAAAGGGGTCGACAGCCACGTGCGGATGATCTTTTCCTGCACGTCGGATCCGATCAGTTCGGCCGACAGGCAGAGCACGTTGAGGTCGTTGTGCCGCCGGCTCATTTCCGCCGTGACTTCGTCGTGGCACGTCGCCGCGCGAACGCCGGGAAGTTTGTTGGCGGCGATCGCCATGCCCACTCCCGTGCAGCACAAGAGGATCCCACGCTCGACCGAGGCGTCGCTCACCCGGCGGGCGACGTCGGCGGCGATATCGGGATAGTCGACGGCCTGATCGCCGTCGGAGCCGCAGTCGATCACCTCGTTGCCCAACCGCTGGAGCAGTCCGATGAGCCGCTTGCGTGCCGCCACGCCCCGGTGGTCACTGCCGATTGCAATCCGCATGGGTCCCGAAACTCCTCGCATTCGCCCGCCGCACGGGTGTCATTCCGGGGATCACACGATCCCCCGCCGGAGCCCCAGTGTATCGAGTTGTGCGGCCAGATGCCCGTGGATCTGCCGGGCACACTTCCGATAGGTTTCGAGGGTTCCGCCGACCGGATCGAGCACGTCCCGGCGGTCCGGGGCGAGCAT
>CAJBSQ010000158.1 GCA_903958265.1 uncultured Planctomycetaceae bacterium | reverse complement strand
CACTGGCGGCGATCTACTTCATGCTCATGATGATCGGGGCCTTCGCCTACCGCATTCCCCCGGAGGGCTGGTCACCGCCCGGCTGGTCCTCGCAGGGAATGGCGGCGGCCGCGCAGCAGAAATCGTTTTCGGCCGCTGAGGCCTGTCGTACTCCCCAGTTCTGGCTGCTCTGGCTCGTCCTCTGCCTCAATGTTTCGGCTGGTATCGGCGTGATTGGGATGGCATCGCCGATGCTGCAGGAGATCTTCGGTGGCCGGCTGCTCGGGATCGACGCCTCGTTTGACGACCTCGATGCCGCGCAGCTCGGCAAGGTGGCCGCCGTCGGCGCAGGGTTCACCGGGCTGCTCAGCCTGTTCAATATTCTGGGGCGTTTTTTCTGGTCGGCGCTCTCCGACTCGCTCGGCAGAAAGACCACCTACGCGTTGTTCTTCCTGCTCGGGATGCTGCTCTACGCCGCGGTTCCCGCCGTTGGCCGCACCGGGAGCGTGCCGCTGTTCTGCGGCGTGCTCTGCCTGATCCTCACGATGTACGGCGGCGGCTTCGCGGCGATCCCAGCCTACCTGGCCGACCTCTTTGGGCCCCGCTTCGTGGGCGCGATCCACGGCCGGCTGCTCACAGCATGGAGCGTCGCGGGAGTTCTCGGGCCGGTGCTCGTGAACTACGTCAACGAGCAGCAGGTGCGGGCGGGCGTGCCCCGCAGCGCCGCCTACGACCGAACGATGATCCTGCTGGCCGGCCTGCTGGCGATCGGCTTCGTCTGCAATCTGCTCGTCAGGCCGGTGGAGATGGTCTCGACGGAGGCTGTTGGACCGGCCGCTGCCTCTTCATCACCGCCGACGAGCCAGGCCACGGAGAAGATGACTCGTTATGCCGAGCGCGGAATCGGGTTGCTCGTGAGCCTGTGGCTGCTTGTGGCGGTGCCTCTGGCCTGGGGCCTCTGGACCACACTGCAGCAGGCGTGGGCGCTCTTCGGATAAAGACCTACCCGATCGTCACGACCATTGCACCAGTCGCCCCGTGGCGGCACGTTTCCAGCGTGTCCGAGGGGTAACGTCCCGAGACGCAGCTCCTTTCTGCTACCCTCACGGTGACTCACATTCCCTCACAACGAAGCCGGCCACCATGGTGCCCTCACAGATCTTTACCCGCGGCCTGCTGTCCCTCTCGATCGCTTTTGCCTGCGTCAGCGTTGCCCTTGCCCAATCCGCCACGGCCGTCACCCCGGCCCGGGAAGCCGCCATCGAAGCGGGCATCAAAGACCTCTCTTCTCAGTGGTCGACCGCGTATCTGAAGAACGACACCTCGATCCTCGAACGGATCTGGGCCCCTGATTTCGTCTACGTCGAGCCCTCGGGCCACCGTTTCACGAAGGCGGAGGGGATCGCCTCGCTCAAGTCGGGTGGCGAGCGGCACACCGTCTCGGAGGCCAGTTCGATCGACGTGCGGGTGTATGGCGGCGGCACGGTGGCGGTTGACGTCGGCGACTACAAAGAGGCCGGCAAAGACAAAGACGGCAAGCCCTTCGAGCGGGCGTCGCGGTTCACGAATGTGTGGGTGCTCGAGGACGGAGCATGGCGGTGCGTCAGCGGCCACGCGTCGGTGATCCCCACGAAGCCGTGATTCCGACGGCTGAGGCAGGTGCGCCGCGTACGACCGGCCGCCGGCAAAAGCGAACCGCTCGAGTTACCACCAGTCTCGCCGGCCCGTGGACCGCCCACCAACTGGGCCGAGTTCGTCCAGATCCATGACAATCGCAACGTCTTTCAAGCGACGGATAGACGCGCTGCCCGTGATCGACATCCACAGCCTCTCTCCGGCGTCGGACACGACGCGTCGAAGCCCCGGGAACGGCTGACCGAGACGCGGTCTGCGCCGACGCGAGAAAGACGCCACCGCAGGGGGATGCGCGGCGTTTTGGCGAACCGCCTCCGGATGTCCAAAACGCCCAATGTCGCTGCTCCGCTGCTCGAGGGCAGTCCTTCAGCCGGAAGACCGTTG
>CAJBSQ010000157.1 GCA_903958265.1 uncultured Planctomycetaceae bacterium | reverse complement strand
TCTCGGGCTGCCGTGATTGCGACCTTCTCCTCGAGGCGACGGACGGCAATCGACTCACGAGGCATCCGGTTGACGCCTGTTTCACCGCTCGTGGTGGCGCCGTTTTCAATTCCCGCCAACCTTGAGGGCGTCCCACCGGAAAACGGGGGCGGACTCCGCATCGAAGCCGTCGAGGTGCTGTCGCTCCGCTGCCGGTCGGTCGGCTGGCCGGCAGTAGGCCCGCGGTTCCTCGCCGAACACCTCTGCGAGAAGTGTCGCGAGCGGGGGGTCGTGCTTCCGGACAGAGGCGGGGGAGTTCACAGCTCCGTGCTCCCTGTCGTTGGTGCGGTTACAGGAGAGCCAGCTTTGCACCCCCTCGGCCCAGTATTCCGCCGGGTTCTGCATCGCGTAGGTGTTGGCCCAGCGGCCGGCCTGCTTCGCGTCGGTGAAGGCCGCCTCCAGTCGGTTCTGGAACGTCGCGTCGACCTGGGCCAGCCCGATCTGGTGGATCGTGTGGGCAAACTCATGAATGAGGATGTTCTCGGTTGCATACGGATCACCCCGCATGCAGAGCAGGTTCTCCTCGCCACAACTCGTGGCCGGCCGTTCGAGCGTAGCGCCGAGGCCGCGGGCCCGACGGTCCCAGTGGGCCTTGGGCTCGAGGTCTGAGTGCTCGGGAGGAGGAACGTTGATCGCAGAACGCGTTGCATTCGGCCTCCCCGCCTCCATGAAAACCGGCATCCGCGAGGATAAGACGGCCAGCAGCAGTTCTGCAACCGGGGGACCGGGGCTGCTGAACCCGCTGAAGCGGTTCGGCATCTTGCCCAGTTCGCCCGATTGCGTGCCGGCACGCCCACTCCGACGGTGGTCGTCTTGACCCCGCCTTAAGAAACACGTTTTCTCCCCGCCCGCCCTTGCCGCGAGCACCCTGCCCGAGGCGGCGGACTGAATGAAGGACCCCGTGCGCACTCGTCGCCCGACCCACCACGCGAGGGGCATGCGTCGGCTCCGGCTGGCCATGTGGGCGGCCGCATGGCTGGGTGTGGCCGCGGCGGCCACGCAGGCCCAGGATGGGCCCAACGCCCATACGTCTACCCACGATCTGGCCGAGCCGTCCGGTCGCGCTCCGATGGTGGAGCAACCGCTCGTGGCGGAGGCCGCCGGCGACAGCAGTTCGTTGCTCGATGATCCGGAGATGGCGGCTCTGTTTCAGGCGGAACTGGATGCGGCGGTCGAGCGGGCCGTGGATGCCAAGCTCGCCGGCATTCCCCGCCCGCGCTACATCCCCGCCACCGACTTCCTCCCGCCCAAGGGGCTCGTGCTCCATGCCACGAAGCCCGGCGAGAGCGAGTTTCCCTTCGCGCTGGCGATGACCGGCTACCTCCAGGGCCGGTGGCTAGAACTGGCCCGTGGCGTCACCTCATGGACCGATTCGGCCGGCAACGTGCTGCCGGTCAACAACGAGAGTGAGTTCAATCTCAACCGCGTCTACCTGCAGTGGCAGGGATACATCGGCCACCCGCAGGTGGTCTACAACATCGCCCTCTTCGGCTC
>CAJBSQ010000156.1 GCA_903958265.1 uncultured Planctomycetaceae bacterium | reverse complement strand
TGGCGCTGCCGCAGGCGGCCCAGGTCTCGACGGGGCAGTCGGTGCTGGTGCGCAACGTCGGCGCCAACACCTTCACGGTCACCGACACCTCGGGCAACACGATCATCTCGGTGGCCTCCGGCATTGCCGAGTTCATCTTCCTGACCAGCAACACGACCATCAACGGCACCTGGGCCACGGTGACGTTCGGCGCTGGCACCTCGGCAGCCAACGCATCCGCGCTGGCCGGGTACGGCCTGACCCCCATCAACCTGACCCTGAACCAAGCGTACCCGGTCACGACCCTGTTCTCCGACATTACGCTGACCGCCACGAGCCGGGCGCAGTTCCTGGTGTGGGGTAGCGGGGTGGGGGCCATCACGCTGCCTCCGGCGACCACGGTCGGCAACAACTGGTTCTGCAACATCCGCAACAACGGCACCGGCATCCTGACGCTGACGCCGCAGGGCACGAACACGATCGACGGGAACGCCTCGCAGCAGCTCCAGCTCACCGAATCCCTGGTGATCGCGTCCGACGGCACGAACTTCAACACGTTCGGCTACGGGCGATCGAACACCTTTGCCTACACCCAGCTCCTGCTGTCGGTGACCGGGGGCACCACGACCCTCTCGTCGTCCCAGGCGTCGAACACGGTGCAGGAGTACTCCGGGGTCCTGACGTCGAACCAGATCATCGTGGTGCCCTCCACAGTGCAGCTCTACTCGTTCACGAACAACACGACCGGGGCCTACACGCTGACCTTCAAGACGGCGGTGGTCGGTGGCGCCACGGTCACGGTGGCGCAGGGCAAGACCGCGATGGCGGTGTGCGACGGCACCAACGTATACAACGCCAACAGCACCGCCCAGGGCGTGGTGAGCGCGCTGACGCTCGACGCGGGCTCCGCCGCCGCGCCGCCCCTGAACTTCATCTCGAACCTGACCACGGGCATCTACCTGCCGGCGTCGGCGCAGATCGGGTTCACGATCGCCGGGGCCAACGCGGCCACACTCAGCGCCTCCGGGTTTGCAATCCCAGTGGGCATCGGTGGGGGCACGTTTTGACACAGAAGGTCATCTCGATGACGGCCCTCCCGGGCATCCAACGGGACGGGACGGCGCTCGCCAGCAACCGCTACACCGATGGCGAGTGGGTGCGCTTCCAGCGGGGCCTGCCGCGCAAGATCGGCGGGTACACCGGCTCCTTCCTGAACGCGACCGGGATCTCGCGCGGCATGCATATGTCCGCCGCCAACGGCTTGAACTACGTGGTCTCGGGCTACAGCGCGGGCCTGGAGCAGTGGGTCACCGACACCGATAACGGCATCGGCACGGGGCCCTACACATACTCCCTGAGCAACTTCACGGTAAGCGACGTGAACCTCTGGCAGTTCGACATCGGGTACGACTCGACCGGCAGTGCGACCAACAACTTGGTGGCGCACCCAGGCCAGAACCTGACGGCCATCACGTCCACGGTGGACACGCCCGTGCTGCGCGGCGTCTTCCCGGGCACCCCGAGCAGCCTGACGATGTCCAAGGTGGGGGTGTTCACCGCAGCCGGCAGCATCAACAGCACGACCACCTTCACCCTGTCGGCGCTAAACGCCCGCGTGGGCGCCGGCCAGACCATCACCGGCTCGGGCATACCCTCGG
>CAJBSQ010000155.1 GCA_903958265.1 uncultured Planctomycetaceae bacterium | reverse complement strand
TGAACATCATTCTCGACGAGCTGCTGCCGCTGGGCCGCCACCTGCTGGTTGTTTCGCTGCCGGTCGAGGTAGATGGCCGCGAGGCCGGCCACCTGCTCCGAAAACCGCAGGTAGCCTCGTTGAACGTCGTCTTGGTTTGGCTGGTGGAAGAGTTCGATCAGGCCCGCTCGGCCAGACGTGCAGTCGATCGGGGCCGCGATCACCAGCAGCGGCGTGCGATTCGCCGCCAGGGCCGTTCCATCGGGCCCGTTCACCGACGCACCCGGAGCCACCAGCATGCCGGCACCGCTGCCAAAGAGGCCCGTGACGAGCGTGTTGTGGGCCTCGGTATCTTCCGGCGTGGCCGATACGCCGGTCAGATCGATGCCGGCATGGCAGATCGGCTCCACCTGCCCGCCATCGCCGACCAGCCAAATCACCTCGGCCACCGACTCCATCAGCCGGTGCACACCGTCGCGAATGAACCCGAAGAACTCGGCCGGCGCCACATCGCGGTGGGCCATCTGCTCGAGCTTGGTGAGAAACTCGTGAATTTCCCTCCGCGCCCGCTCGAACTCCTCGGATTCGTCGTAGCTGCTCATGGATGCGATCTTCCGCCGGCGCTTGGGTGTGACGGGCACGGCGGCGGTGGCAGAGCCCACCTCGCCGCCGGCCCATCATCCGACGGTCAGGCCCTGGCCGACTGCTGGTGCACGACCCGCTTCTGCACGTCGGTCTCGAGAGGGCCGAAGGCCTGCTCGTGCCGGACGACCGCCATTTGCAACGCATACGCGAGCCGCTTGGCGGTGAAGAAGTTGACGATGATCCGCTGCGTGAGCTGGATCGTCTCGGGCGACGTGCCCCCCACCTGCTTGTTGAGCCCGAAGTCGACGATGAGCTCCTCGGGCGTGCCGGTCACGCGGCAGAAGTTGGCGTAGGTGGCGAGGATGTGCGACTCGTCGACGGGGACGGGCATGGGCTGTGCGGACTGGGTCTCTTCGGGCATGGGACGGAACTCCAGGAAGGGAAAACGCAAGTGGAACGAGGGACGACGACCGTACGGCCGCCATGCCCGAAAGGTTCGAAGTCTATCACCCGCCGGGGTGGGAAGTCACTCGCAGCCTCGTGTTTCAGGGGTTTTTCGCCTCGCCGCCGTGGCGTCGGAGCCAGTCGTCCGAGGCGAACCGACGCACCAGCGCCCGCGCCGTGCGGATCGCGTCGGCCTGCCAGGGGCGGTCTCCGACATCGCCGCCCACATCGAGGCCGCCAAACCGCAGCCGACACGGCCATCCACGGGCCGCGGCCGTGGCGTTGAACCGCTCCGCGATCCGCAGCGTCCAGGCCGCGCCCAGCGTCTCGCGGAGGGCGAGGAAGGGCCGCTCGACGGCGGCCACCAGCCGCGCGTCATCCACCCGCGGATGGCTCACTCGCCGACCACCGACAGGCCAGACCGCCGACTGCACCACCGCCGCGACCGACCCCACGGCCAGCAGGGCCGCACCGATGGCATCGGTCGTGGCGATCCGGCCGAGGTCGAGTTCGCCAGCAAACGGCAGAAACGGTTTGAGCAGCAGGAGCTGGCCGATCGTCACGATCGCGGCCGCGAGACCGTGACGCGTGGCGGCGAAGTTCATCCAGCCCACCGCCGCGAGCAGCGGCATGAACCACTGTTGCAGGGGATGCACGTCGGGCAGGGAGCCAGGCCGCACGAGCGAGGCCGACACCGCCGGCAGTGCCAGGATGCCCGCCAGCGAGGCCACGATGAACTGCCACACGCCGTGCTGCGGCCGCTTCGCCCCGAGCAGGGACATGGTCGGGCACATCGAGAGTGCCACGACGCCCAGCCGAGCCGCGGCGAATGCGGCCGGCTCGGTGAGCCCGCCAGTCGCCCGCACTGCCGACTCGGCGGCCAGAGCCAGCGCCGCCGCGCAGGCCCATGCCGCCGCAGGCACCGCCGTCGAGCCCCGCACGAGAAAGGCTCCGAGGCAGGCGGCGGCCGCGGCAACGATCGCGGCAACGCAACAGACCAGCGGGAGATCAACGGCGACGGGCATACCTTTGAGCCTACCCTGCTCCGGCCTGGGGTGGGGTCGTGACGAATGGGAAGCCTGCGGCGGAAGGGGTGCACGTCGCGGCCATCGCGGGCCGATCACTCTCAAGGCGCTGGGGATTCCCGGCTCCATCGCCCCCCGACGACGGGCCTCCAGAAAGCATCCCACCCATGCGCCGTACGAGGTTCGCCACCGCGGTTCTTACCGCCGCGCTCGTCGCCTGGGCCGCCGAACTGCCAGCGATCGAGATGTTCACCTACTTCGGAGACGGCAGCCGCATCGGCCTGCCGAGTCTGGAAGTGCCGATCGAGGCCTATCCTGGCATCCCGCTGCGGAGCGATCGGATCCGCGCCCGCCGAAAGGCGACACGCCCGCGGCCGGTGCCGTCGGTAGGCGTCGAGCCCGGCACGCCGGTCGGTGGCGTCACCATCCGTTCCATGCCAACGCCCACGATGCCGCCGCCGGTCGCCATCGAAACGGTTCCCACACCACGGCCGGCGCCGGGCCGGCCGGCGGCGAACTGACTCGCCACCCGGCCGACCCGCACGACGCGGGGTCGCCCCCGCGGGCTGCCGCTTACTTCTTCTCAGCGGGCTGCTCGCCCGCTTCCTTCTTGAGCTTCGACAGCAGGTCGACCGCGTCGGACCGCGTGGCGAACATCGGCTCGTTGGCGAGCACCTCGTCGAGGATCTTGCGAGCCAGGTCCTTCTCGCCGCGATCCGTGAGGATCTTGGCCACGTAGTACGCGCCGTCAGAGGAGAGCGCGTTGCTCCGCCGCACCTGCTCCAGGATCCGCTCGGCATCCTCGCGACGGCCGAGCTTGTAGAACACCCAGGCCAGGGTCGTCACGGCCGGGATCTGCTGGGGGGTGTTTTCCCGGTACTTCGCGACGTTGGTGTCGGCCAGTTCGAGCGCCCGGCGACGGTCGTCGTCGTTCTCGCTCTCGATCAGGATCAGCGCCAGCGAGTTGCTGACGTCGAAGTTGCCCGGCGACTGGAAATGGGCCTCATTGAGGAACTTCTCCGCCGTGGTGTAGTCGCGACCCACGCGGGCCACGAGGCCTCGGACGAACTTGGCCTCCAGGTTCTTGGCGTCGAGTTTGATCGCCGTGTCGGCCGCAGCCTTCGCGGCCTCGAGCTCGTTTTGCTGCAGGTACCAGCGAGCGGCAAATAGCTGCACCGCCGAATCGCTCGGGGCGGCCTTGATCGCGTCTTGGATCCACTTCTTCGCAGCGTCACGCTTCTTGGCCTCGTCGTTCCGCTGGGCCATGGCCAGCTCCGGTAGCGGCGCGTTCTTGTCGATCTTCTTGGCCTCGCGAAACTGCTCGAGTGCCTCGGTCTCCTTGCCGAGTTGGAAGAGCACGTTGCCCATCCGGAGCCGCGAGCCGGCGTTGTCGGGATCGAGCTCGATCCACTTGGCGAGGTTCTTCTGCGCCACATCCCACTGCCGACGTCGCTCGGCCACGGCGGCCGTGCCCGCCTCGCAGCGGATGTCGAAATCCCGCTTCCGCTTCTGATTCTCGGTGAAGGCAGCGGTTAGCACCGAGGCCTTGTCGAACAGCACCGCCGAGTCGGTGATCCGGCCCTCGCCAAACGCGAGGTCGCCGAGTTTGAGGTACGACTCGGGGTCGGCCGGGGACTTCACCGCCGCGTTCTCGAGTTCTTCGCGAGCCTGGGGGAGTTGGTTTACCGCCAGCCAGAGCGTGGCCATCATCACGCCCGGGGGAGGAAGCTTCGGATTGTTGCTCTTAGCACGCTCGAGGATCGCCCGGCAGCCGTCGATGTCGCGATCGCGGAACCGCGCGATGGCGTTGTTGATCTCTTTGTCCATGCTGTCGTCGGAAACCGCACTGCCCACGAGGGCCTGAGCGGTCACCTGGGCCTGGGCCGACACGGCACTGCCTGCCATCGCCGCGGCCACGGCGACCATCATCCACTGGCGGAACTGGAACCTGAAGCCGTAATCCATGCTCAGACGCTCCTGAAAAGAGTTTTTAAAAAACGCTCGATCTAGGTAAGACCCGCAGCCCTCACGATCCGGTACTCTATCGCCTGAGATTCCCCTTTTCCAATGGCCGGCTGAAACGGCGGGCACGCGATGTTTCTGGGAGCCGTCTGCGAGCGGGAAGTGCTGGTCGCCCCCAGGGCCCGCGGCCTCTACGTGGCCAGAGCGGTGTATGCGGGGACACTCCTGGGGATCATCGCCACCTGCTGGCTCCTGGTCACCGGCACGCAGGCCATCGCCACCGTCGGTGACGCGGCCCGCTTCGGCGGCACGCTGATGCGGATTCTGGGCCCGCTCCAACTGGCGCTCGCAATGATGTCAGCGGCCCTCGCCAGCGTGGTGGCGGTGGGGGTCGAGAAGGACCGCAAGACCATGGAGCTCCTGCTCGTCAGCCGTCTGGGCGACGCGCAACTCGTGCTCGGGAAACTGTCGGGCAGCCTGCTCCGCACCGGGCTGCTGCTGCTGGCCGCGGTGCCGATCTTCACGCTGGCCACGGTCTTCGGTGGGATCATGCCCGTGCAGATCGTCCGGATGTTCGTGGTCACGGCGGCTGCGGCCGCGGCCGCGGCGAGTATCGCCAACGCCGTTGCCTTCTGGCGCGACACCACGTTCCAGGCGCTCGCGATCACCGCCTTCCTGCTCGTCGCCTGGCTGGCCGCCGGAGAGGCTGCGGCCGTGGCCTGGGGCCAGGAGGTGGCCGCCATGGTGTCGCCGGCACGCGCGCTCTTCTCATCGGTGTCGCCCACGGGCGGCAGCACCCTTCCCTCTTTCCTCGGCTGCTGTGCCGGCCTCGTCGCCGTCGCGACTGGATGGGCGATCACGCGGGCTCGGGCCTGGAACACGGTGGTGCACCTGCGGCCGCGGGCCGAGGGGGAGACCGGCTCGGCCACCGCGCGGCAGGCATCGCGGCCGGTCTGGAGCAACCCCGTGCTCTGGCGCGAACTCCAAACGCGGGCCCACGGCCGGGCGATGATCGTGGTGCGGGTGGCCTGGCTCCTCCTGTTCGTCGCCGCGGTCGCCGCCGTCGTGGCGCAGGCCCGATCGCCCCGGCCCGACCGCGCGGCCGTGGCCATCGCGGTGGTGCCCATGGTGGTGGCGAGCCTGCTGGCCATCACGGCTTTGGCGGTCACGAGCGTCACCACCGAACGCGACCGCGGCACCTTCGATCTGCTCCTCGTCAGCGACCTGGAACCCAAGGAGTTCGTCTGGGGAAAGCTGCTCGGGGTGCTCGGATCGGCCGCGGAAATGGTGGCGCTGCCGCTGGTGCTCTGCCTGGCCCTGGTGCCCCTGGGCCTGGCCACGCCCGAGCACGGCGGCTACCTGGCCCTCGGCCTCGCAGTGCTCATCTTTTTCGTCGCCGTGCTCGGCGTCTACGCGGGCCTGTCGCACACGACCTCCCGCCGGGCGATCGCCGTGGCCCTGGGCATCGTGGCCTTCCTGTTCGTCGGCGTGGCCACCGCGATGCGGATCATGGTG
Source organism: uncultured Planctomycetaceae bacterium (assembly GCA_903958265.1). GTDB lineage: Bacteria > Planctomycetota > Planctomycetia > Pirellulales > UBA1268 > QWPN01. The sequence continues at coordinate 1,011 of CAJBSQ010000155.1, read as the reverse complement.
GCGTTTGGCGGCAGTTTCGAGCTGCAGCTTGCCCCGTTTCTGGCCGCGATCGTGGGGGGCGCCATCGGACTCTATGCGGCACTGTCGGCGCGGAATCCCTCGCCGGCCGTGGGCTGGACCTCGGCACTGCTGCCCGCGCTGACGTTCGTCGCGATCACCGGGTTTCTCCAGGGCAGCAGCCTGCAAGTCTTCCTGGTCGTGGTCGCTGCCTACGGGTTTGGCACGCTCGCCCTCCTCGTGCCCTCCATCGCCGCCTTTGACCTACTCACCGGGCGGACGACCACCGGCGAGTGAGCCCACCGGCTGCTTAGCGGCGGGTGGGTGCGGCGGGGGCGGTGGCTGTCTGGGTTTCGCGTTCGAGCACCGCGAGCCTCGTGGCTGCGTCGGCCGGCGCGGTGCCCCTGGCGATCGCCGCCTTGTAGCTGTCGATCGCGTCGGCCGGCCGCCCGAGCGCTTCCTGGGCGAGCGCCTCCATCACCATCACGCTCGACGGCGTCTGGTTGGGGCCGTACGTCTCGCCGAGGATGGCGAGTGTTGAGAGTGCCCGCTGCGGCTTGTTGAGCCGCCGGTAGGCCTCGGCGGTGTCGAGCAGCACCCCGCGGTCGCTGGAATCGATGGCGAGCGCCCGGTGGAAATCGGCGAGCGCCGGGTCGGGCTGGCCCCGGGCGAGGGAAACCTGCCCCCGCAGATGCCAGGCATCAGCCGATCCCGGTGCGGCCCGCACCGCCTCCTGGGCCAGTCGCTCCGCGTCGTCGAACAGCCCCATCTCGAGATACATGCCCCCGCCCTGCACGCAGAGCGCCGCATCCCCCGGCGAGAGTTTGAGCGCCTCGCCGATCTGTGTGACGGCTTCCATCCGCTCTCCCCGCTTCCAGAGCACCTCGGCGTAGTGCCGCCGGGCATCGATGTCGAGCGGGCAACTCTTCACCGCCCGCTCGAGTAGCCCTTCGGCCCGTACCAGGTCGCTCCGGTCGGCGGCCGACAGCCCTTCGTTGCACAGCCGCCGGGCCT
>CAJBSQ010000154.1 GCA_903958265.1 uncultured Planctomycetaceae bacterium | reverse complement strand
TTCAACCATACCGGCCGCGATTTCTTCGCCTTCAAAATCCTCCGCGAGCAGCAGGCGGCGTCGCCCTATACCTCGTGGTACACGGTCGAGCGATTCGACGACCCCGCCACGCCCGCGAGCGAGTTCAAGTACAAGTGCTGGTGGGGCGTGGACACGCTTCCCGAGTTCGCCGACACGGCCGACGGCAAAAACCTCCACGCCGGGCCCGCGGCCTACGTGCTCGACATCACCCGGCGCTGGATGGATCCCGACGGCGACGGCGACCCCGCCGACGGCATCGACGGCTGGCGGCTCGACGTGGCCCGCGAGGTGCCCGTGGCCTTCTGGCGGGATTGGCACGCGCTCGTGCAGTCGATCAATCCCGAGGCCTACACCGTGGCCGAGGAGTGGGACGAGGCGAGCAAGTTCCTCGGCGAGAGCGCCTTCGACGCCACCATGAACTACTTCGGCTTCTCGTTCCCGACGAAGGGCTACCTGATCGACTCATCCATGCCGGCGGCCAAGGCGGCCGCGGAGTTTCACGACCGGCTCGACGACCATCCGCCGGCAATGCGGTATGCGATGCTCAACCTGGTCGACTCCCACGATACCGACCGGCTCGCCTCGATGATCGTCAACGGCGGCCGTCGCCCCTACGAAAAGGCCGACCGGTTCGACTACGACATCTCCGTCTCGCCCCGGTCGAGAGCCGACTACGAACTGCGGATGCCCGACGCCCGGGAGCGACGGATCCAGCGGATGGTGGCGCTGCTGCAGATGACCTATCTGGGGGCGCCGATGGTCTACTACGGCACCGAGGCTGGCATGTGGGGGGCCGACGATCCCTGCGACCGGATGCCGATGGTCTGGCCCGACATGTCATTCGAGCCACAGGCGGCCGATCCGCGGGGCCGGGTCCGCAGCCCGCAGCCGGTCGCGTTCGACCAGGCGATGTTTGAGTTCTACCGGGCCGCCATCGCCCTGCGAAAGCGGTTTCTCGCCCTCCGACGGGGCGAGATCGAGTTTCTGCCGGCCGACGACGCCGCCAAGTTCCTCGCCTTCCGCCGCTCTGACGGTCCCGAGGAGCTGCTCGTGGGGCTCAATCGCGGCGATGCGGTCTATCACTGGCGGGTGCCCACGCCGCAGGGGGCGACGGTGAGCCAGCTGTTCACGGCATCGGGCGAGATCGACAAGGTCGTGCTCGCTCCGGAGGGCGACGTGACGCTCGTCACGCTGCCGCCGCTCGAGGCCGTGGTGCTCCGCGTCAGCCGCCCGGAGTGACGGCACCGATGCTCCGCCGCCCGGCCCTCACGCTCGCGCTGATCGCGGCCTCGGCGATGGCCGGCTGCGGCCGCGTCGACGACCGCCGCACGATCACGATCTGGCACCAGTCGCGACCGAACGAGCGAGAGTTTCTCGCGGCCGAAATTTCCCGCTACGAATCCGCGCATCCCGACATCCGCGTCCGGCCGCTCTACAAGGAGACCGAGGAACTCCGCAGCGGGTTCCAGGCCTCGGCCCTCGCCGGCGCCGGCCCCGAGCTCATCTACGGACCGTCGGACGTGCTCGACACCTTCCACACCATGGGCCTGATCCAAGACCATTCCCCCTGGCTCCCAGAGGCGGAGCGGG
>CAJBSQ010000153.1 GCA_903958265.1 uncultured Planctomycetaceae bacterium | reverse complement strand
CGACGAGCAGCCGCCGCAGCTGACCCGGAAAGAGGCTGGTCGCCGCGAGGAGTTGGCCCAGGGCACCGTTTTTGAACCGCAGGATGGCGACGCAGGTGTCTTCCACTTCCAGCCGCTCTGCATCGTGAGCCCGCACGGCGGTCATCGCCATCACCGACTCCACGGGATTCTCGCCGGCGGCGAGGCCGGGCATGGTCGCGCCGGCGATCCACTGCAGGGCGTCGACGCCGTGGATCGACTGATTCATCAGGGCCCCGCCGCCGTCGAGGGCCTTCGTGCCCTGCCAGCGGCCGGGGCCGTAGTAGGCGTCGTCTCGCCACCACGGCACGTAGCTGGCCGCCACCGCCAGCGTGCCGAAGCGGCCGGCGGCCGCGGCTTCGTGGACGGCGCGAACTACGGGATTGAACCGCTGCGGAAAGATCGCGCCGAGCGTCGCAGCAGACGTGCCGGCGGCCGCGATCATCCGGTCGATCCGGGCGAGCGAGATCTCGAGTGGCTTCTCGCAGATCACGTGCACGCCGCGGCGGAGTGCCGTCAGCACGGCCGGCAGGTGGGCACCGGAGGGCGTCGCCACGGTGACGAAGTCGGGCTTCTCGCGGCGCAGCATCCGGCCGGTGTCGCCGTACCACTGGCAGCCAAACTCAGCCGCGAACGCCTGCCCCTTCTCCTCGGTGCGGCAGGTGGCCGCCACGAGCTTCACGCCGGGAATGTCGGCCAGCGCCCGGGCATGCATCTTCGCGATCGCACCGATGCCGATGATGGCCGCCCGCATGCTCCATGTCTCCATGCGGGCCGCTCATCGATCCGCGTGCGCCCAGTGTCGCGGCGTGGCGGGAGCAGCACAAGCGGCCGCGACCGCGAGCCCGTGTCAGGGAAAGACAGGCGTGCGGGGAGCGTAAAACCAATCGAACAGCCGGTCGTGCACGCGGTGCACCCGCGGATGTGGGCCGTCGTCATGGCTGCCCGTCCGCGGCGCACACGGTCCACGGTAGAGCGGGCCGCACGTCGGGCCGCCCTTCACGCCGACGAGGTCGTACGGCCTCGGCGGCAACGCGGGATGGCAGGGTGGCGGTGGCACGCACGGCGGCAAGAGACGAGGTTCACCGCACTCGTGGAGCGGTTCGAGCGGTGCAAACCAGTCGGCCCACGTGTCGGTCCGCGGAGGCTGCAGGCTCTCGATCGACTGCGGCACGTCGGGGCCGGTCATGGCGGGATCGATCCGCTCGGTGCCGCGGAGCGGGTCGGGGGTGCGGTCGGCAGCCGAGGGTTCACGGGGTACGGAACGACGGCCACGCCGCCGCACCGCCCGCTGCTCCGCGGAGAGGTCGTCATCCTCGCCGAGATCACCGCGGTTGGCACCGAACGGCCCCGAAGACTCCGCCGGGGAATCGGCGGCCGAGCCGGGCATGAACGCGGGATCGCCCGGCGTGTCGATGCCGACGTTCACAATCGCGGCTGGGGCTGCCGAGCGGCCGAGCAGCAGGTCGAGATCGTCGGCCCGGGCAGGCGTCATCCCGACGCAGTTCGCCATCACGACAGCGAGTAAACCTCGTCGCATGGGCAGCCGTGTCGTGCGTGAGGACGGGGCGAGCGGTATCATGCGAGGAATCTCCTGCCTGAGTGATCGACCGCCCGTGCCGCCCTGCTGAAGCAGCATCGCCACGACGGCCGACGCCCTGGAAAAGGAGGCGATCCTGGACGACGGGGCAAACTGCCGTGGCACAACGGCCCGGCCTCAGGCGCTGCCTACTCACATGCACCTTCCCGACCCGGTCCGGTTGATCACCGCCCTCGCCGCCACCGACCGGCGGGTCGTCGTGGTCGCCACCGGCGGGGGCTCGCTGGCGATTCCGCACCTGCTGACGACACCCGGGGCGAGCCGCGTGGTGCTCGCTGCCGAGGTGCCGTATGCCGCGGCCGCCGTCGACAGGCTGCTCGGGGGGGCCCAGGAATCGTACTGCTCCTCAAGGACGGCCCGCCGGCTGGCCGCAGCCGCCTGGCAGCGGGCCTGCCTGCTCGATGCCGGCGGTGCCGATGGCGAGGAGTTGGCCGCGGCCCGATCGCGGGCCGTCGGACTCGCCGTGACCGCCAGCCTGAAAACCACCCGGCCGAAGCGTGGCCACCATCGGATCGCCGCGGCCGTGCAAACCCTCGAGGCAACCCACGTCGCGGAACTCGTGCTCACGAAAGACGCCCGTTCGCGGGACGACGAAGAGCGTCTGGCGGCGGCCGTCGCGCTCGACCTGCTCGCCGAGGGCTGCGGCCTGCCCGCCGACTGTCGACCTCGACTGGCTGCCGGCCTGCTGCCGGGCGAGCGGGTGGCGAGCGACGCCGTCGTCGCGCCCCCCGCCTGGCAAGACCTGCTCGCAGGCGCGCGGGCCGCGGTCGCGATCGGCGACGATGCGTCGGCACCGTCAGCGGGTGGGCTCATCTTCCCGGGATCGTTCGATCCCCTCCACGACGGGCACCGGCTGATGGCCCGGATCGCGGAAGAGATCGCCGAGCGGCCGCTGGCGTTCGAACTCTCGGTCACCAACGTCGACAAACCGATGCTCGATTTCATCGCGATCCGCGACCGCGCTGCCCAGTTCGTCGGCCAGCGGCTGTGGCTGACCAGGGCGGCCACGTTCGTCGCCAAACTCGACGTGTTTCCCGAAAGCACGTTCGTGATGGGAGCCGACACCTACGCCCGCCTCGCCGATCCGAGATACTACGGCGGTTCTGCGGCGGTGGCAGCCGAGGCAGCCGACGCGATCGCCTCGCGGGCCCGCGGGCTGATCGTGTTTGGCCGTGCGCGGAAAGATGGATTCGAGGATGCGGCGTCGCTCGATGTGCCGCCACGCCTCAAAGAGGTGAGCTACTTCGTTTCGCAGCGGGAGTTTCGGCTCGACATCTCGAGCTCCGACCTGCGGCAGCGTGAGGCCATTCGAGGGGATTCCACATGCGGCCCATGATCGTTTGGCGGCGGCCTCGAGCGCTCGTGCTGATGGCCGTGCTGGCAGCGGCGGTCCCGACGGCGGCCGGGCGGGCCGACGTGCTGGCCGAGAAACTCGCGGCCCACGAGGGCCAGACGATCGACCTCGTCGAACTCGGCACGGGGCGGCGGTTTGTCCGGCCCACGCTCGAGGGTATTGTCGAGAAAGAAGGACGCGTGACGGCCCTCCGGCTGCGGGCCGAAGGCCAGAAGACGGTGATGATGGTGTCGGTCCCCGGCATCACCAAGATCATCGCCGGCCGCGAGACGGTGCACGAGGCCGACACCGCGGGCAAGGCCTGGTCGCAGCTCCGCGGCCGGAAGACGAAGGAGTCGTACGAACGGGAAGCCGACGAGTCGGCCGCCCGGATGCGGGCGCAGGGCGTTGCTCCCTGGCCGCGGCTCACCGCGGGGGAACACGCCGCCGAGGTCCAAGCCCTCAAAGCCTTCGTCGAACAGGTTCGCGGCAGCTTTCCCGGGCTCGTCCTCACCGAGACCCACGAGTT
>CAJBSQ010000152.1 GCA_903958265.1 uncultured Planctomycetaceae bacterium | reverse complement strand
TCGAAGTCCATCGCTCGGTGAATCCGGCCGATGTCGAAAACGTGGCCTGGCACTTTGCCTGTGTGGCCCGCGACAGAGGGCCTGACGCCGCCCGTGGGGGCATCATTCCCGTCGGCGCTGATGCGCGGGTGCCGATGCGGGAGGTGCTCGAACTCTTCGCAGGACGAGCCGAACCCGCTGCCGTCCTGGCGGCCGCCGAGACCGGCCCCGCGGAGGCCCGCCGCAACCAGCGCTGCTTCGCCCACCTCTACCTCGGGCTGTATTTCGAGGCGATCGGCGCCGACGACCACGCCAGGCGACACATGCTCCAGGCCGCCGGCCCCTTCGCGATGGACCACTTCATGGGCCGGGTCGCGCAGCTGCACTGCCGGCTCCGTGGCTGGACCAGCGTGGTAGACGTCACGGTCGCGCCCGCCGGAAACGACCAGCACGACGGGTCGGCCACCGCTCCCGTAGCCACGCTTCGCCGGGCCCTCGATCGCGTGCGGGAGCTGCGGGCGGCGGAGCCCGACCGGCCCGGCCCGTTCGTGGTCGAGGTGGCCGATGGCCGGTATGAACTGGCAACGACGCTCGTGATCACTCCCGAAGACTCAGGCACGGCCGGATCGCCGACGGTGATTCGCGCGGCCGATGGGGCCCGGCCGCTGTTGAGTGGCGGCCGGATCATCACCGGGTGGACCGTATCGCAGGAGTCGCCGCAGCAACAACCCCGTTGGACGGCCGTGCTCCCGGAGGTGAAGGCGGGGGCGTGGAACTTTTCGCAGCTGTTTGTGAACGACCAGCGCCGGTTTCGGCCGGTGCTGCCCGCCACCGGCTGGTACACGATCGCCGATGCACTGCCTCCATCGCCGGCCAATGCCGACAAGGGGCACGACCGATTCGTCTTTTCCGGTGACAACCTGCGGACCGACTGGGCGAACCTCGGCGACGTGGAGGTGGTGGCCGTCCACCGGTGGACGATGACCCGCCTGCCGATCGCCGCGATCGATCCGGTCACCCCGGTCGACCGCTTGGAGGATGACGACGCGCAGAAGGCGGTCACGTTCGCCGGACACACGCGGGGCACGGCCGACTGGTGCTCCTTCCCCAAGGGAAACCGCTTTCTGGTGGAGAATGTTCGGGAGGCGCTCGGGCTCCCCGGTTCGTGGTACCTCGACCGGCCGACCGGCACGCTCACCTATTGCCCACGGCCGGGCGAGACGCCCGAAGCCGTCACGGTCGTAGCGCCGATGCTCGACCGGCTGGTCGAACTCCGCGGCGAGGTGGCCGCGAGACAATTCGTCGAGCACGTTCGGCTCGAGGGGCTCTCGTTCGCCCACGGAAACTGGAACCTGCCGACGGGCGGTCAGTCGTATCCGCAGGCGGAGGTGAACGTCGGCGCGGTCATCGGTGCCACTGCTGCACGGCACATTGCCTTCGACCGCTGTGGCGTGCGGCACGTCGGCCGCTACGCGTTCGAACTGGGGCACGGCTGTCAGGAGTGCACGCTTTCGCGGTGCGAGCTGGTCGATCTCGCCGCTGGCGGCGTGCTCGTTGGCACCACGGCGGTACTCCCCGATCCGGAGGCTGCCGTCACGGGCAACGTGATCCGCGACTGCACGATCGCGCACGGCGGCCGGATGCATTCGGCGGCGATCGGTGTCTGGATCGGCCATGCCTCGCACACCACCGTCGAACACTGCGACATCTTCGACCTCACCTATTCCGGTGTCTCGATCGGCTGGAGCTGGGGCTATGCCGAGAGCCCCGCCCACCACAACCGCGTTCTCCACAACCACATGTACGACATCGGCCACGGTGTGCTCTCGGACATGGGCGGCGTCTACACGCTGGGCGTGTCACCCGGCACGGTCGTGGAGGGCAACCTGATCCACGATATCGAGAGCCATAACTATGGCGGCTGGGGGCTCTACACCGACGAGGGCTCGACGGGGATCGTGATGCGGAACAACATCGTTTATGGGACGAGCTCCGGCGGCTTCCACCAGCACTACGGCCGCGACAACATCGCTGAAAACAATATCTTCGCCACAGCCCGCGACTGGCAGTTGCAACGCAGCCGCGTTGAAGACCACACGAGTTTCCGGTTCGAACGCAACATCGTCTGGTGGAATTCCGACAAGCCACTCGTGAATGGCGACTGGAGTAAGGGTCTTGTCACGGCGGCCAACTGCTACTGGAACGCGGCGGGCCCCGTGGTGTTTCCCGGTGGCCAGGATCTCGCCGCACGGCAGGCGGCAGGACAGGACGAGCGGTCGATCGTCGCCGATCCTAAGTTCCTCGATCCTAGGTTTCTCGACCCGAACTTCCCCATTCCAGGTTCCGGTACATTCGCGATCGCTCCCGACTCCCCTGCCCTGGCGCTGGGCTTCGAGCCGATCGATGCCTCGCTGGCCGGTCGCCGCACGCCGCGGTTGCTGGCAATTGGGATGCCTGACGTGCCGACACTCTGGCCCGAGAGCCGCCAGCGGAAAAAGCCTGCCCCGTAAACCCACCGCTTGACGACGGCAGTCTTCCCGGGGCCCCCGACACGTCGGAGAGTCTTCAGGGAGCGTTGGCGGGTCGGGCGGGCGCGGGGGCCTCGACGTCGATCCGCTCCACCAGCCGTGCGATGGCGTTTCGGTATTCGGTGGCGAGCTCCAGGATCGCCCTCTCGGTACGGTCGAACTCCTTCGCCGTCCGGGCAGCCTCGGCCGCAAAGGCCTCGGCCATGCGTTCGGCCGCCGCGGCATCGCGATCCCATGACTGCTTATCCTCGGTGAGCCGCTGCTCGCGGCCGCGGGTGTCGCGGAGTTCGGTCTCCACGGCAGTCCGCGACTCCTGCAGCCTCGCGGTCGACGCGTCGAGGGTGGCGAGGTCCTGGCGAAGAGTTGCGAGCAACGCCGCGATGCCGTCGGCGGTGATCCCATCTTGGGCGGCATTGGCATCGCCACGCTCGGGCGTGCTGAAGATCCGCGAACCGTGCATGAACGTGCGGGCATCGCGGAGCGGCCGGCGGTAGCGAACCTCCTCAATCGTCACCTGGCCCTTGTCGGCGAGGTCGAATGCGGTCTGCAGGTCGAACTCGGCGACCTCGTCGGGTGCGAAGCTCCGCTTGTCCGCCTCGACGTCGAGGTCTTCGGCTACCGTGAACGGCTCCTTGAACCTCACCAATCCCCAGTAGCTGCCGGGGAGGTCCTCTCCCGAATCGAGCCGGCCGCGGATTCGCTCCCACTCGTCCTTGTCGGCGATCGTCTCATGCCGGTCGATCTCGGAGAGAAACTCCTTCTGCTGCTCCCGCTCCTGAAGGAGAGCCTCGACCTGCTCGAGCGTGAGCCTCGTCGGTGTTGGCATCGCCGCCTCGTCGTCTCCGAGCCCGCCGGTCTTCGAGAAGGCGAGCCAGCGGTCGCCAGGCAGGCGGTCGTAGACCGTTACGGAGTCGTACGTCTGGTTCCAGACGGCCTTGTTGTAGACGTCGCGGGGTTCGGTCTGGGTTACGGTGAACACGTACC
>CAJBSQ010000151.1 GCA_903958265.1 uncultured Planctomycetaceae bacterium | reverse complement strand
GGTGCGGACGACGCTCGTCGCGGTGTTCGGACTGCTTCACATCGCCATCTGGGCCACGATGACGGTTGGGCTGTTCGCCTGGGTCGGCATCACGGCCTGGCTCCCGCTGGTGCCAGGACCGGTCTGGGACACCCTGGTCGGGAGACCGACCACGCCTCCCGCCGCCTGCGTCGCCCGGCTCGGACGTGGGGCCTCGCTGGCATGCGGCGGGGCGATTCTGCTCGCCGGCGTGAGCTTCGCGCACTTCAGGGGATGGCTGGGGGCCGCGGCCCTGCCGCGGCCGGTTGCCGCGGCGATCGCCGCCTGCTGCCTGGAGCAGGAGTGGTCGATGTTCGGCGCGGTGCCGCTTCAGGTGCAGTGGGTCTATGGCCGCGGCCTGCTCGCCGACGGCCGCGTCGTCGATCTGCTCCGCGGAGGTCGGCCGCTGGAGCGGGAGCGGCCCGCCGGGGGCTTCGGCTCCCTCCTGAGCCACCGGTGGCACAAGTTCTTTTGGATCCTGCCGCGACCGCGGGTCCGGGTGTTCGCCGAGCCCACCGCGGCGGCGCTGGCGCACGACTGGAACACGCGGCATGCCGAGCGGGAGCAGGTGCGGTCGCTGGAAATCCGCTACGCGGTTCAGGGCACGACCGCGGCCGACGCGCCGCTTCAGGACATGCTCGTGGCCGCGTGGCCCCCGCGCGGCGGAGAGGGGCAGGGCAACCTCGACAGGCTGTTGGAATCCGCGTCTTTCGACCCCGCTGCCGACGACCCGCGGACACCCTGATCTCGAGCGCGTGTAGACTTCAGGGCGATCGGCCGCCGTCAGGCAGTCCGCGAGAGTGGCGAAACTGGCAGACGCGCTGGATTTAGGTTCCAGTGCCGCAAGGCGTGCGGGTTCGACTCCCGCCTCTCGCATTCGTCGGCTGCGTCGAAACTCCGACCGTCGTCACCGCGTCTGCCGCATCCGGGCCGCTTCCTGACGCGGATCGAAAGGCACTCGCGGCACCGACTGGGGGGCAACCGCGCGACCGGTCGGCGACTTCGTCATCCGCTCATCGTGGTGGGCCGCCGGCTGGACCCGGGCCGCGACGGTTCGCGGCGTTGACTGGTTCGCAGCGGCCGTCGGAATCTTCCGCCGCACTTTGCGAGCCGCGGAATCGTCAAACAGGTTGTCGTCCTCGGGCCGGGGTTTGGCCGGTGGCGTCGCGGGCTGCACCGGCTTTTCTTCACCCCGCGGCAGGCCACCCGGTTCAGTCGTCCGCGGTGCTCCCTCGAGATCCTCGCTGGCGGTTGCTTCCGGCGCGGTCTCGGTGGTCGCGGCTGGTGCGGCTGGTTCTGGAGCCGTTTGATCCGGCTCGGGCGCGAGCGGCGACCGATCGTCCGCGGGCGACTCACCGCGGGGGAAGTCGGGCTCGGGAAGTTCGGAGGGCTTCGGGCCGATCGACTCCTCATCGGCACCCGGCACCGCCGACCTGGGCGGCTTGACGGGGGTGGCGGCCTCATTGTGAGAGACCGGCGTCACACCCTGTCCGGGCCAGCGCCGCCACTGCGTGCCATAGAAGCCAAACGTGCTCGGCCGCACGGGGCAGTAGGGCACGCAGGCTCCGTCGCGGCAGTCGCGGTGATGACGGTGGGCGTGCCCGGGTTGGCAACCGCCTGGGCCGCATTGACGGCAGGCCCCTCCCGCGGGTTGCACAGCGGGATCGACAACGGTTCGGGTCTGCTGCTGCCGCTGCTTGGTGGCGGCAGGACGGCCCGGTTCGGCGGCCATCGCGACGGCGCCGATCGCCAGCAGTGGCAGCAGGTGGGCAGCCTTCCGAATCGCCGTCGAGGCCGTGCTGCGGCTGGTTGTCGGGATGAAGGTGGTCATCGGGTCGATCCTCGAGGCTGGTGTCGGGGCCTGTCGGGGCCCGGAACTCCCCGCGCCGCAGGGTCAACCCAGGCGGCACGGTCGGCGTTCTCATCGTTATCGTCACAACCCCACCCCGATCTTTTGCGGATTCGCGACGGGGCCGGGAATCTCCGGCCGGGGAGGTTCAGACCGTGGAAAACGGGGCCGGGGGGTTGGTAGACTAGGGCGTCTTCTTCGCGTTTTGACGCCCTCCCAACAGCCGGCTCGCAGCCGGCCGAAAGACGCTCCACCCGTGAAACGGATCAACCTGAAGTTCCTCCTGATTCTCGTCACCACGCTCGTGGTGGGGATCGGTGGCATCTACTTCCTGCGGCGGTTCCAGGTCTCCCGAAACGCCGGCAACCTGGCGAAAATGGCGAAGGAACGGCTCGCTGAAGGAAAGCCCGCCGAGGCGATCGCCCTCTACGGCCGCTACATCGGCCTGCGTCCCGAAGACGACGAAGCCTACGCGGAGTTCGCCAAACTGATGCTGGGTCGGGCGGAGGCGCCGGACGCCACGCGGAACGACATGGCACGGGCCTACAACACGCTCGAATCCGCCGTCCGCCGGAGTCCTGAGAACGACGACCTGCGGCGGCGGCTCGCCGAGTTCCAAATCCGCATCGGTCGCGCCACCGACGCCCGAGAACATCTCGCGGTGCTCCGCGAGCGGCTCGATGCGGGGCTGATCAAAGACACGCCTCCGGCCGATGACACCGCGAACGGAGCCGACACCGACAAGGCCGACGACACCGACAAGGCCGACGACACCGAGAAGGCCGACGAGGCGGAAAAAGACCGCATGCCGCTCGACGCCAGCCTCATCCAACTCCTCACGGCGCGGTCCCTCATGGGGAGCAACGATTTCGAGGATGCCGCGAAGTCCGTCGCCGAGATGGTGGGCTTCAACATGGAGACCCGCTCGTTCGATGCCGATTCGAACCGCACCGCGCCGACGGAGGCCTACATCATTCTCGGTGCGATCCTCGAGGAGAAACTCGATGACAAGACAGCCGCGAGTCTGATTCTCGAGCGCTTGGTCGAGGATCAGGCCGAGGACGTGCAGGCCTGGCTGGCCCGGAGCAGCTGGCACCGTCAGCGCGGCGACCTGGCGGCCGCGGAGGCCGACGTCGCCAAGGCCATCGAGCTGGAACCGGAGAACGTCAACTGTATTTTCGCCGGCTTCGAACTCGCTCTCGCCCGCAAGGACTTCGAGGCCGCGGGCAGGCTCGCCCAGCGGGGCCGCGACGCCAACCCCCGCGACGAGCGGGCCTACCGCGGCCTCGCGTCGGTGGCCCTGCAGCGGGGCGATCTCGCGGAGGCCGAGCAGGTGCTCTTCGACGGCATCGAGCAACTCCCCGGCAAGGCGTCGCTGCTGCTGATGCTTGCCGACACCCTGCTCCAGCAGAACAAGCTCGAGCAGGTTGGGCAGACGATCGCCCGGATCACGGAGCTCTATGGCCCGTCGAGCCCGGCCGTCGGCCTGCTGGAGGGCCGGCTGCTGGTTGCCCAAGGCAAGTGGGCCGACGCCAAGGATCGGCTCGAACTCGTGCGGCCGCAGGTGGTGAGTTCACCGGAGCTCGTCCGGCAGGTGGACCTCTACTTGGGGCAGTGCCACGCGCAGCTCGACGAGTTTGACGCGCAGCTCGACGTCAACCGCCGCGTGCTCAGCGAGGATCCGACGTCGCTGGCTGCCCGCGCGGGCACGGCGGCGGCGCTCGCCTCGGCCGGCAAGCCCGAAGAGGCGCTGGTGGAGTTCGAGGCGATCGCGACGGCGCTTCCGGCCGAGCGGCTCGCCAGCGTGCCGCAGGTCTGGTATCCCCTTTTGCAACTCCGGATGCAGCAGCAGGCGAAGCGGCCCGTGGAGCAGCGGGATTGGAGCGGTGTCGACAGCCTGCTCGACATGCTCCAGGAATCGACCGACGTCACCCCCACGCAGATCTCGCTGCTCCGGGCCGATGTGCTCGTTCGCAAGGGGGAGATCGAATCGGCCCGCGAAATGCTCGAAGCGGCGTCCACCGAGGGCGGACCGCAGGTCTGGGCCGCCCTGGTCACGCTCGTGCTCCGATCGGCCGGCGGCGACGAGGCGGCGACGGTGCTGGCGCGGGTGCCGGCGGACATCGCGAAAACGGCCGTGATGCTCACGGTTCGGGCCCAGGTCGCCGCACGGCGTTGGGACTCCGGCGGCAAGGATGAACTGGCGGCCGTCGAGAAGGAGGTCGAGGGTCTGGGCGACGAAGAGGCGGCCAACGTGCTGGCGACGATCGCGTCGGTGAACTTGAATACCGGCGACACGGCCGCCGCCGAGCAGGCCTGGCGAGAGGTTGCCAAACGCCGGCCGGCAGATATCCGGGCCCGCGAGGCCGTGCTCGAGTTGGTCATGAATCAGGGCGACCTGGAGAAAGCCAAGGAGGCGGCAGCCGCGGTGGCGAAAGTCGCCGGGCCGTCATCGGCCCGCTCCCGGGTCGCCGATGCCGGGCTGCGGATTTTCGAGGTCCGCTCGTCGCAGAAAAAGCGGCAGCAGGCGGGGGATTCCGACGCCGCCCTGACCGCCGACGAGAAGCGATCGCTCGACGAGGCTCGGAACCTGATCATCGAAGCGGAGAACGACCGGCCGGGTTGGAGCCAGATCCAGACGCTGTTCGCCGAGATCGACACCATCCGCGGGGACATCCCCGCCGCGATCGACCGCCTCAAGAAGGCCGTCAGCCTCGGCTCGGCCAATCCCGCCGTCACCCGCCGGCTCGTCGCCCTCCTGTATTCGGTGAATCGCCTCGACGAAGCCCAGCAGGCCATCGCCACGCTCGGCGAGGAGGGGGAGCAGGGATCTGACCGGCTCACGGCGGAGATGGAACTCCGGGCCGGCAAGGTTGACGAAGCGATCGCGCTGGCGGAGCGGAGCGTGAAGGCCGATTCCACCAACCCCGACGACCTGCTCTGGCTTGGGCAGCTGCTCGACCGGTCGGGCAAGCTCGACCGCGCAGGCGAGGTCCTGACGCGGGCCGCTGAAGCAGCGCCCGAGCGGTCCGACGTCTGGCTCGCCCTGTTCGCCCACCAGGTCGCCTCCGGCAAAAAACAAGGAGCCGAGCGGACGCTCGAGAAAGCAACCGCTCTGATCGACGAACCGCAGAAGCAACTGGCACGCGCGCAGGGTCTGGAGATGCTCGGCAGGCTCGACGAGGCCGAGGCATCGTTCCGCGAGGCGGTGCAGATCGCCGGCAACGACCTCGAAACCCATCGGGCGCTCGCGTCATTCCTGGTTCGCTGCGGACGGCTGGCACCTGCTCGAGAGTCGCTGCAGGTGATCCTCGACGCACAGGATGAATCAAAGGCCGCTCTGGCCACGAAATCATGGGCGCGGCGGCTCTCAGCGGAGCTGATCGCCGAGCGGGGCAACTTCCGCGAAATGCAGAAGGCGATGGACCTTCTCAAGCTCAACGTCGACGACAAGGGGGAGACGTCGATCGACGATTCGCTGCTGCAGGTCAAACTGCTGAGCAATCGGCCGGAGCCAGCGAGCTGGAAGCGGGCCATCACGGTGCTCGAGGAACTGGCCCGCACACAGCCGCTGGCGATGGGCCAACGGATCATGCTCGCCCAGCTGCACGAGAAGGTGGGCCGATGGAACGAGTGCCGCAACGAGCTGATCGCGGTCACGGCAGCGCCGAACGTGCCTCCTGCGTACATCGCGATGCTGGTGGAGAAGATGATCGACCACGGCGAGGTCAATACCGCCCGCCAGTGGCTCACGCGGCTGCAGAAAGCCAGCCCCGATGCAGCCATCACGATCGCGCTGGAATCCAAACTGGCGATCGCGGAGGACGACCGTAAGCTGGCAGCCGAGGCGGCCCGCAAGCTGATGCCAGGAGGTGTCGTGTCGGGAAGCGAGCCCGGCCAACTGAACGCCGTCGCCAAGCTCATGGAGCAACTGGGGTTCCCCAAGGCCGCCGACAAGGTGTTCGCCCAGTATGCAGAAACGTCAGCCGACGGCGCCTCGGCACGGGCGGAGTTTCTGGGCCGCCAGAAGCGGGCTCAGGAGGCGCTGGATCTGCTCGAGTCTCGCTGGGACGACGTCCCGCTCGAGCGACTTCTCTCGACGGCCGTGCAGGTCGTCCGCGTGCAGGACGACCCGAAGGAATGGGCCCCACGGATCGAGCCGTGGCTCGCCAAGGCGCGGCGGATCGATCCGGGATCGGTGGTGATCGAGTTGCTCCAGGCCGAACTGATGTCGCTCGAGTCACGGGATGACGAGGCCGAGAAGATCTACCGCGGCCTGCTGACCCGCGACGGCCTCGACGCCATGCAGAAGGCGATCGTGTCGAACAATCTGGCCTTTCATCTCGCCCGTCCTGAGTCGGTGGCGGAGGCGAAAAAACTCATCGAGGACGCGATCAGTGAACTGGGGCCCCTTCCCGACCTGCTCGACACCCGGGGGATGATTCGCATGGCGGCTGGCGAGAAGACCGAGGCCGTGGCGGACTTCGAGGAGGCCGTGCTCCAGCCGACCGACGTCAAGTTCCTGCACCTAGCGTGGGGACAGCTCGAGTCGGGCGACCAGGCCGCCGCCAAGGCGTCGCTGGAGGCCGGCCGACGTCGCGGGCTGGCTAAATCGCGACTCTCGCCAGCCGACCGCGAGCGACTGGGGAAACTCGAGGCGGCCCTGGGTGTGCCGTCGACTGACGTACCGGAGCCGCAGGGGTGACCTGCCGAATCGGGGCGGCGTTTCCGCTCGCCTGCGTCAGCCCTGGAGCGTCCGCGAGCGGGCGAGCGCGTCTTCCGCCTCGGGTATCAGGCCAGCCCGCATGCAGGCGACGCTCAGGGCCGTGTAACTGAAGGGATCCCGCGGCTCCAGTTCGACCACGCGGCGGGCGTGCCGCACGGCCTCCTGGTGCCGCTCGAGCCGCGTGCACCAGGCTGCCAGTGCGGAATGGGCGAGAGCATACTCAGGCTCGTCGGCCACAACCGCCTCGAGCATGGCTACGGCTCCCGCCAGATCGCCGGAATCTTTACATTGCTCGGCGGCCGCATAGCGGTCTTCGCGTGATGCCATCGTGTCTCCCGTGGTCAAAGGGCTCAGCGTCTGAGTGCGGTTTCGTCGGCCCGAGTATAGGGGCCGGACGCAGACTGGGGAGACTGGGGGACGAAACGGGCCGGGTCGACGGGCGAGAACGGGAAAGATCTCCCTGCGCGGCGGAATTGGCATTGAATCTGGCCTCGCGAGGAGCCGATAACCCCCGGGTCGACCTCGCCGTTCTCCAGTGAAAGGCCCGCCGTGAGCATCCACCCGATGGCCGTCGTGAGTCCGGATGCCCGGCTCGGCGTGGGCGTAAAAATTGGGGCCTTCGCGACCATCGAGCCCGACGTGCAGCTGGGAGATTTCTGCTCGGTGGCCAGCGGAGCCGTGATCAAATCGGGCGTCGCCGCGGGATGCCACAATGAGTTCTGCGAGCATGCCGTGATCGGCGGAGCACCGCAGCATGTGGCTCGGCCCGCGCAGGTTGGTCGGGTCGTGATCGGCGACCACAACGTGTTTCGCGAGCACGTCACCGTTCACCGGGCCCTGAAACCGGATGCCGCCACCATGATCGGCGATCACAACTACGTGATGGCAGGCGGTCACTTCGGCCATGACGTTGTCGTGGGCAGCAACTGCATCTCCGCGAACGGCGCCATGCTCGGCGGGCACGTGACCGTCGAAGATCGGGCGTTCGTATCGGGTGCGGTGGCCGTCCACCAGTTCTGCCGCATCGGGCGGCTGGCGATGGTCGGCGGCCATGCCCGCGTCGTGCAGGACGTGCCGCCGTACATGCTCGTGGACGGGCAGACCGGCTGCATCGTCGGCCTCAACATCGTGGGGCTGCGCCGCAGCGGCCATTCCGTCGACGACATCGCGGAACTCAAGGCGGCCTACCGCGTGATCTACCGACGCGGCCTGCCCTGGAAGGAAGTCCTCGACACGCTGCGGCTGGAGTTTGAGAGCGGACCGGTCGGGCACCTGCGGCAGTTCCTTGCCGGTGGCTCGAGAGGTTTTTCCCAGGAACGGCGGGTGCCGCCGTCGACCACGCTGCGGCTCCGTGTGCCCGACGAAGAGGCCGCAGCCGTCGTCCGTGCCAAAGCGGGCTGACGGTCAGTCGGTTGCCGCGTCAGGCTCTTCCAGGCCGTATCGCTGGAGTTTCCTCCGCAGCACGGACCGGTCGATTCCGAGCATCTTGGCAGCGAGCGATTTGTTTTGCAGTGTCGCCGTGAGCGTCCGCTCGAGGTGCAGTCGCTCCACGTCAGCGAGCGTTGGCCACGACTCACCCGCCCCAGACTCCGCGGCAGTCGCCTGCCCTCCGGTGGTGGCCGGTGCCTCGGCCAGGCCGCTGGTCATCTTGGGTTCGACGCGGTACACGCCCGGCAGCGGAGTGGGCGAGACGATTCCTCGCGTGGTGGCCAGCGTCATCTGTGCCAGGCTGCCCTCGGCCGGTGACTCGCCGGGCCCACCGCTGACCATCAGGCCCGACAGGGCGTCGGGATCGATCTCGTCACCCGACGTGAACATGACCGCCCGTTCGAGGACGTTCTCCAGTTCACGGACATTTCCGGGCCACGAGTATTGCTGCAGCACGTCGACCGCCGCGGTCGACAGCGTGCACATCTGCATGCCGTGCCGCGCTGAGAGTTCAGCCAGGTAGCGGGCGGCCAGCACGGGCACGTCCTCGATCCGCTCGCGGAGCGGAATGGTGCGGATCGCCACGACGTTGAGTCGGTAGAAGAGATCTTCGCGAAACCGCCCGTACTGCACCTCGGACGCCAGATCGCGGTTGGTGGCGGCGAGCACTCGGACGTCGACAGGGATTTCCTGGTGGCTGCCCACAGGCACCACGACCCGCTGCTGGAGCACTCGTAGCAGTTTGGCTTGGAGTTCGAGTTCCATCTCCCCGATCTCGTCGAGGAAGATCGTGCCCGCCTCCGCCGCCCGAAAGCAGCCCAGCGTCGAGGACGTCGCTCCGGTGAACGACCCCTTCACATGGCCGAACATGTGGCTGGCAAACAGGGTGCCGGTCGTCACCGCACAGTCGACAGGGATAAACGCCTTCTTGCTTCGCAAACTACAGGAGTGAATCGCCCGGGCGATGAGTTCCTTGCCAGTGCCGCTCGGCCCGAGGATGAGCACGCTCGATTGATGGACGGCGACGAGTTCGATCGACCGCCGCACCTGCTCGGCCCAGGGCGAAATGCCGATGATCCGCTCAATGGCGTCGTTGCCGGGTTGGGTGCTTGCAACCGACTCCATGCCAATGGCGTCCTCGGGGATCGTGGGCGATCAACCGGACGATGCGGGGTGGGCGAATACCGGAGGGGGCGTCAGACCCGCCGGTACTGTTGATATACCCCATTCCAGCGCCCGGGGCCACCAGTTGGGATCGTATCAAAAACGCTGAATGGGAGGGTCGTACCGTCGAGTCCGCCCCCACCTGCCCCTGAAAGCGGGGTAATTTCTGCCAAAAAAACCAGTTTTTTCGCCGGCGCGTCGCCCGGTCAGGAAAGATGGACAAAGATTGCAGGATGGCTCCGCGGGCTTCCGCCCCGGGCCGACCTCGCGGTGTTTTCGAAATGCCCACGCGTTTGCATCCGCCCGTGAGCCGTCCCCGGCACAGCCTGCGCCGCTGGCTGTCCGCCGCCGCACTGGCCGCACTGCTCGCCGGCAGCTGGTTCGTCATCGACCGCCTGCTGGTCAACCGGCGGCCGATCGTCGTGGGCTTGCTGCACTCGCAGACCGGTCCGATGGCCGTCAGCGAGCGGTCGATGATCGACGCGGAGGTGCTGGCCCTCGAAGAGATCAATCGGCAGGGTGGCCTGCTCGGCCGGCCCATCCGCTGGGTGATCGCCGACGGGGCTTCGGACGGACCGACGTTCGCCCGCCAGGCGGAGGCGCTGATCCGGGAGCACGGCGTGAACGTGATCTTCGGATGCTGGACGAGCGCCTCCCGCAAGAGCGTGCTGCCCGTGGTGGAGGCGAACGACCATCTGCTCGTCTACCCGATGGCCTACGAAGGACTCGAGCAGTCGCCCAACGTGATCTACACCGGTGCCTCGCCCAACCAGCAGATCACGCCCGCCGTGCAGTGGTGCCGGTCCACACTGCAGGCTCGCCGATTCTTCCTGGTGGGCTCCGACTACATCTGGCCGCATTGTGTCAACGCGATCGCCGCCGACCAGATCGCCGGACTCGATGCGGAACTCGTGGGCGAAGAATACCTTCCGTTTGGCAGCACCGATGTCGACGATCTCGCCACGCGGATCGCGATTGCCAAGCCGGACGTGATCCTCAGCTCGGTGGTCGGCGACTCGGCGCTGCCCTTCGCCCAGGCGGTGCGGGCGGCCGGCATGCTTCCCGAGAACACGCCGATCGTCACCTTTGCGGTCGCCGAGAACGAACTGCGGATGCCGGCCGCGGCTGCCATGACCGGGAACTACGCGGCGTGGAACTACTTCCAGAGCATCGACCGCCCGGAGAACCTGGCGTTCGTCCGCGGCTTCAAGGCCCGCTACGGCAGCGACCGGACCACATCGGACGTGATCGTGGCGTCCTCGAACAGCGTCCAGTTCTGGGCCCAGGCGGTCCGCGAGGCCGAGACGGTCGACGTGCGGCCCGTCCGCAATGCGATGCGGCATCAGAGCCTCAACGCCCCTGAGGGCATCATCGCCATCGACCCCGAAACCCAGCACACCTGGCGACCTGTCTTCATTGGCCAGGTGCGGAGCGACGGCCAGTTCGACATCGTCTGGACGAGCCGCACGGCGGTGCGGCCCGTGCCCTTCCCGATCTCGCGATCGCGGCCGGAGTGGGAGGCCTTCGTGGCCGACCTGCAACGGTCATGGGGCGGGCAGTGGGGCAGGCCGGGCGGCACGTCGGCCATGAACGGGGAGGCCCCACGATGAGCGTTGTGGAAGGCAACTCGAAGCTCCGCCGGTCGATCGCGGGACGGTTGCTGTTTTGGTTCCTCGTGATCGCGCTGATCCCGTGCGCCATCGTGACTGCGATCACGGCGCGGATCGCAGCCACGGCCCTGGAAAAGTCGGTCCGCGACAACCTCGTGCAGATCGCGGCCGGCAAGGCGAACGAGCTGGAGTCGTACGCATCCGAGCGGGTCCGCGACTGCGCCGCCTTCGCCCGCGGGCCGACATTCACCCTCGCCGTTCGGAAACTCGCCGCCGTTCCCGGCACGGACGCCCTCCACGAGGCCGGAGCTGAGTTCCGCGAGTACTTCACGTACGTTGCCAAGGCGTTCGACTACGCCGACCTGCTGCTGCTCGACGGAGAAGGTCGCGTGATTTTTTCCTTGGCCGAGTCGATCCCCTGCGGATCGTCGATCGCCAGCGGCAGCCTGGTCTCCTCGGAACTGGCGGCGGGCTTCGACCGCGCCCGGACGCTCCTGCAGTCGGATCTCTCGGGCTTTCAGCCCTACGGCAAGGCGGCGACGCCGCTCGCATTCGTCACCTGCCCGGTGCTTGATGAAGGACGCGTGACGGGGGTGCTCGCCCTCGCACTCGGTCCCCAGCGGGTCTGGAGGATCCTCTCCGACCTGACGGGGCTGGGTGACACCGGCGAGATCGTGGCCGGTGAACTCGTCGGCAACGCCGTGCTGATCACCACGCCGCTGCGGCATGCCACCAACGCCGCGTTCCGGATGAAGATTCCACTGACCTCGGCCCAGGCCACCGCCACGCAGCGGGCGGCCACGGGCGACCGCGGCTACGGTGAGGCCACCGACTACCGGGGCATGGAGGTCGCCGCGGCCTGGTGCTACGTCCCCAGCTTCCGCTGGGGACTCGTCGTCAAGCAGGATGCCGCCGAGGCCTTCGGGCTGGTGCGCTTTCAGCGGCTCGCGGTGGTCGGCCTGTCGCTGGCCACGATCCTGGGGGTGACGGCCGCCGCGCTGGCAGTCGCCCGCTCGATCTCAACGCCCATCCGCACGGCGGTGGCGGTGGCCAACCAGGTCGCCGGCGGCGACCTGCGGGCCGACGTCGGGGACACCGCCGACGACGAGACGGGAGCCCTGCTGGGCGCGATCCAGACGATGACCAACGACCTGCGTGGCCTGATCGGCCGCATCCAGCATTCGTCGGTCGCGCTGATCTCGACGGCGACCGCGATCCAGGCCACGGCCAGCGAACAGCAGCAGGTGATCACGGACTACGGCGCATCAACCAGCCAGGCGGTCGCCGCCGTCAAGGAGATTTCGGTCACCAGCCAGGAACTGCTGCGGACGATGACGGAGGTCAACGACATGGCCTCGCACACGGGCAAGATGGCGACCGCCGGCCGCGTGGGCCTCGGGGGCATGGACGGCACGATGCGGCAACTGGCGGAGAGCACCACTTCGTTCGGCTCGAAGCTCGCCGTCATCAGCGAGCGGGCGGCCAACATCAACCTCGCGGTGACCACGATCACGAAGGTGGCCGACCAGACCAACCTGCTGTCGATCAACGCGGCGATCGAGGCCGAGAAGGCGGGCGAATACGGTCTCGGCTTCCTGGTGGTCGCCCGGGAGATCCGCCGCCTCGCCGACCAGACGGCCGTGGCCTCGCTCGACATCGAGCGAATGGTCAAGGAGATGCAGTACAGCGTGTCGGCCGGCGTGATGGAGATGGACAAGTTCGCGGAGCAGGTCCGCACGGGCGTTCGCGAGATCGGCGACGTGTCGGCGAAGCTCGGCGAGATCATCGAGGCCGTGCAGGGCATCTCGGGCCGCTTTGGCCAGGTCACCGAAGGCATGCGGGCCCAGTCGCAGGGGGCCGAGCAGATCCGCGAGGCGATGATCCGCCTCGCCGAGGGCGCCACCCGCACCGCCTCCTCACTCAACGACTTCAATGGCGCCACGGTCCACCTTCGCGAGGCCGTGGGCGACCTCAAGGAGGAAGTTTCCCGCTTCACGATCTGAGCGCTCGCCGTCACGAGCGCCCAGACCCTCCTTCATGGGGCCCGGACACGCCGCGGATCGTTCCATCGACCGCGCCGGTTCCACGGCCGGGACGTTTCCGCCCCGCAGGTTCGACCGTCGTCGCAGGCAGGTTCTCCGTCATGCAACTCCTCACCTTCACCGTCGCCGGACAGACCTACGCGATTGAATCGCGGCGGGTGGTCGAGGTCTTGCCACTCGTTCCCGCCCGCCCGATCCCCCACACGCCCGCCTACATCCGTGGCATCTTCACGTACCGTGGCCGGCTCGTGCCGCTCGTCGACCTGGGGCAGCGGCTTGCCACCGGACCGCTGGCGGAACGGCTGAGCACTCGAGTGATCGTCGTGGAATGGCTGCTGGCGGGACGAGAACCGCAGCGGCTCGGGCTGGTGGCGGAGAACGTGATCTCGATCTGCTCCACCGAGGACGCGGAGGCCTCGCTGCCCTCGCTCGACTTCCACGATACCCCCTTTCTTGGGAACATCCTCCGGATCGGCGGCCGCACCATCCAGCTGATCGCCGTCGAACAGCTCCTGCCCTCCGACATCTCCACCGGCCTGTTCCCCGAACCCGCCGCGAAGGCCCCCTGATGCTTGACGGTGCCATCGAACTGCTGAGGGAGTGGATCGGCCTCGACGCCTCGACGATCG
>CAJBSQ010000150.1 GCA_903958265.1 uncultured Planctomycetaceae bacterium | reverse complement strand
TGATCCAAACCCCCTGCGGCTCGGGCCGCACCAACGGGGCGTCAACTTTGGCACGATCGACATCGAATGGCCCGATGGGGAGGGCTCAGAGTCGGCCGGCGCCCGCCTGACGCTAGAAATCCGCGACGTGGCGGGAGGCGTCGTGCATGCGGAACACGTGCCGCTCGCAGACCTCTCGCCGGCGGCCGCAACGCCTTGATCCCGCCTTGTCGACTCCGGCGATCCGCATGCTGATGGGGAGTTGCTGGCGCGAACTCCTCCTGACATCCCTGCCGAAAGCGGTGCCTCGCCCATGCAACTCCCCACCCCACACGCCGCGTTTCCCGGTGGAGTCTGGCCGGCCGTGCCGCAGACGCAGGCAGCCGCCCTGCTCGCCGTCACCGAGCAGCTCTCCCGCTCGCAGTATCTCTCCGCGGACGCGCTCACCGCCGCCCGGCGACCGCAGGTCGAGGCCCTGATCGATCATGCCGTCGGCCAGATCTCCTTCTGGCGGGAGCGGCTTGCCGCCGCGGGCCTCGATCCGGAGTCGCGGCGGCGGGACCCGCCCGATGCGGCGGAATGGAACAGGCGCTGGGAGTCGCTGCCGATCCTCAAGCGGGCCGATGTCCAGTCGCTGGGAACCGCACTCCATGCCCGCCAGCTGCCGGCTGGTCATGGGGGCGTCGGAGAGATCCTGACCTCCGGATCCTCCGGGCGACCTGTGCGGATCATCCGCAGCACGCTCGACTACTTCTACTGGCAGGCCTTTCAACTCCGCGAGCACATCTGGCGGGGCCGCGACCTGTCGGGGAGTTTCCTGTCGATTCTCCGCAACGAACAGCGGACCGTGCTCGATGACACCGTCCACCTGCAGCGAAACAAAGACTGGGGGGCACCGGTCGCCACGGTCTGGCCCACGGGCCCGAGCTATCTGCTCGACTATCGCTCACCCATCTCCGCCCTGATCGAGACGCTGCGCGAGGTCGCTCCGGACTATGTCTGCACGTTTCCCTCGTTGCTGCTGGAGATCCTGCGCCGGGCCCGGCAGGACAAGATCCCGCTCCCGGCCCTGAAGGAAGCCGTCGTGGTGGGCGAGGCGAGTCCACCCGAACTCTCCGCACTCTGCCGCGAGGTCTGGAACGCCCCGCTCTCGAGCACCTACACCGCCGGCGAGGTGGGCGCCATCGCGTATCAGTGTCTGGAGGAGGGCCGCTGGCACGTCCAGTCGGAGAAATCGATCGTCGAGGTGCTCGACGCTGCCGGCCGGCCGTGCGCCGCTGGCGAAACTGGAAGCGTGGTCCTCACGCCCCTGCACAACTTCGCCATGCCGCTCCTACGGTATGAGATCGGCGATCTCGCCACGGTGGGCGGCGGCCGCTGCGGATGCGGCCGCCTACTGCCGGTGTTGGATGCCATCCCCGGCCGGGCCCGCGACCTCCTCATGCTGCCGTCCGGCGACCTCCGTCCGCCCTACTACGGCCACCGGGCCGTGATGCAGGTCGGGGCGATTCTCCAGCACCAGGTCGTGCAGACCGCCCCCGATCACGTCTGTTTTCGGCTGGTCGTGGCCCGTCCGCTGAGCCCTGCGGAGGAGCAGCACGTGATCGCGGTCGCCGCGGAGGCACTCGGTGGCAGCCTGCGAGTGAGCCTTGAGTACGTCACCGAGATCACCCGCGGCCCGCAGGGAAAATTCGCCGAGTTTCAACGGCTCTTTTCACTGCCGGGCGAATGAGCCGCGATGGACGGTCGCGGCACGGTCACCGCGCGGATACCGCCGAGCGAAGCTTTCTGAATCGGCGGCCAATCAGCACCGCAGCCAGGCCGCAGCCGAGCAGCATTGCCGCCGCGGGTTCGGGCACCGCCACAAACTGGAACTCCGTGCCCACGGGGAGCGTGATCGACGGAAAGCCGGACGGCGCGAACCCGGCGAAATTTTGGATCGAGAATCGCAGTCCCTTGATGTCCTGCGCCGAGAAGTCCGTGAACGCGTTGTTCGTGATGGTGGAGAGCGGCACCGTCTGGAAAAAGTCGTTCATGGAGTACGGGCCGAACAGCGTCAACGGTGAGTCGTCCGAAGCGATGGCTTGGATCGTGAGGGACGCGGATTCCCCGGTGTACACGGAGCCGGCACTGATCGACACCAGATCGGTGGCGTTCTGGACCGGGGTGAAGAGAACGTCGAACGACGCAGTCGTACCCTGAGGAGACGCCGTCCCGCTGTACTGCTGCGTCGTCGTCACGGTGAGAAGTTCCGCCATAACAGATCCCGGGCTGGCCCCGGAGACGGCCGCCAGCAATCCGGCCGCCGCGGTCACGGCACGATTATCGTCTCGCCGCCCGGGGAGCACATCAGCCACACGCAACGCCATGAAAACCTCTCCTGAAAGGGACCAGCCCTCGACAACCCAGTTCCCTGGTTCACCCACTGGGGTGCGTCACTGGCGTTCGGGGCAACCTGCCCCCAACACACATGCAAAAGATGTGCCAAACGCATGTCAAAATGCGGGTCGGGAGATGCTTTCCGCCACAAATGCATCTCCGCTGCTGATTTCCAGCCCGAAATGGTCGACGGAGCGGCACGAGCGACATCGACCTGCCGAACCCTCGCCGACTGCACGGTGAGGCGATTCGCTCCACTTTGGAACGGTGTGTGGGGCGAATCGCCCCACCACCTGGGGCGAATCGCTCCACCTGAGGCGATGAGCGCCCCGCCTCAGCGCGGGGAGGCCTCGTCGGCCGGGGGGAGAATCGGGGCTCGGGCCCGGACGCTGTCGGTGGTCTGCCCGTCGGTATCGAAGAACTCGATGACACCGTCGCGGCCCTCGGGGCCCGTGCCGATAGCGATCGCTTCGGCGCCGTCGAGATCGCTGATCTCGATCCGTCCGCCGCCGGCCCCCTTCACGCGGCCGAGGTGCACGAGTTTCGTGCCGTCGTCCGACGTGATGACGATCTCGCCGCAGACGATGCGGCCTGCCTCGAGTTCATCCACCGTGAACTTCTCCGGCGGCACCGTCACGGCCCGCAGGGCCAGCCCGATGGCGAGAAACAGCAAGGGGTAGACCGTCCAGCGCTCGCGACTCGTCATGATCAGTCGCCGTGCTGCTGTCGCAGCCGCGCCGAGAGCCGCAGGATGTGCTGCACCCGCTCGAACTGGTCGAGCCAATCGCCGACGACGGCAGTGACCGCGTCGGCAGCCGGCGGGACAACTCCCGATGCGCACGACGAGCCGAGCTGGGCGGCGGCCGATGCCCGGTAGGCCGAGAGCGTGCGGTCGCCGTAGAACAAAACGGGCGAGAAATCCTCGCTGAAGAAAGCTGCCACAGGCACGCGTTGACCGCCGCAGACTTTGAGGTGGGCGGCGATGTCGGGCAGCTGGTCGCGATCGAGGAACCGCAGGTCGATCACCGGGGCTGCCGCGGCGAAGTGGGCGAAGATCGGGCACTGGTTGACGCAGTCTCCGCACCACGTGCCCGCGAGCACGAGCACCGGCATCTTCCGGACGAAGCCGGTGAGAACCGCCCGCTGTGCGGGCGTGAGCATGACCGTGGCATGGAAAGCGTTCCACCGGTCTCGCTGCTCGGCCGTGCCCCGCGCGGTGAGAAAGTCGGCGTAGGGCAGGGCTGCTTCGAAGGCCGCAGACCAGGCCTCCGTGGTCGGCGGCGCGCCTGCTCCGGCAACGGGCCGGGCCGGGGATGAAATCGGAGTGGTGACGGTCATC
>CAJBSQ010000149.1 GCA_903958265.1 uncultured Planctomycetaceae bacterium | reverse complement strand
GGTGGCTACGACGTGGCGACGGTGCGTCAGTGGCTTGCCACGGGCTGGAACGGCGGGAACTGGAACGGCACGCAGGGGATCGTCTCGTCGTCCGCCGCGGCTGCGACCGGTCGCGGCGTGGGGTATGTGGTGAACGACGACGACAGCCTGTCGATCGCATTCGCCGCAGTTGGCGACACGAATCTCGACGGCGTGGTGGATGTGCTCGACGCGACCAACATCATCGCTTCGGGCACGTTTGATACGGGCATGCCAGCGACGTGGGGCGACGGCGACTTCAACACCGACGGGGTGGTGGATGTGCTCGACGTGGCGGATCTCGTGGGGACTGGCATCTACGACACGGGCGCCTACCTGCCGGTGTCGGTGACGTCCGCAGGATTCGGGGAGACCTGGGAACGAGCGGCGACGAGCCGGCTGCCATCGGGCGACTGGGTGCTGCAGTCGGGCACGTGGGGCACCGTGGCCCAGCAGGACGCCCGCGGGGCCGGACGGAAGTATGCGGCGGCCGCGAACCAGACCTCGCGGCTGATGCGGCCGGTCGATCTGGTGGGTCTGGACCACGTGGTCGTGCAGGGCTGGTTCTCGGATTCGGCCGGCACCAACCGGGGCATGCTGGGTCTGGCGTCGTTTCCGACGGTGGCCGATGCCGGGCTGGTGCGGATGGGAGCTGCGGCGAAGGGCACCTACCGCATCGAATACGTCGATCCGGCGACGCCGGGCGTGGTGACGGAGATCGACACGGGGCTGGCGACCGAGGCCGGCTGGCACTTTATGCGGCTGGATCTCGTGAAGGACCAGACTCCTCCGGCGACCTGGCAGGCGACCTTTCGAGGCTGGAACGCCGCCCGGACGACGGAGACGACGAAGACGTTTTCGTGGGCCTTCGATCCTGGGCTCGTCCGCTGGGCGACGCTCGGCTCGGCAGTGGCTTCGACCGGCGTGACGGCCTGGGACGACGTCAAGGTCGGCACGCTCGCCGACGTCGGACCACCGCCAGCGCTCCCCGTCGTGACGGTCAGCGCGACGGCCACCGCGTCTTCGAATCTTCTCGGGTGGGAGCCCTTCAAGCTCGTCGATGCAGACGACGGCAGCGTCTATTCCTCGAACGGTCACGGCTCCAATGCCAGCATGACCGAATGGGCGGCGATCGATCTCGGCGTTACCTACGCCGTCAAATCGCTGGCGATCACGCCACGCCCTGGCGGCGGGTGCTTTCCGGTCGACTACCAGATCCAGTCATCGACCGACATGGTTACCTGGACGACGGTGCCGGGAATGACGTTCGTGGGGCAGACGCCGCCGCCGATCAAGGCGGTGCATGCGTTCACGGAGCCGGTGCAGGCTCGCGGCCTGCGGGTGTATGCCACGCGATTGAGCCCCGACAGCAGCGGCAACCACTATTTGCAGCTCGCCAGGATCGAGGTGCCGAGGTTCAAACTCGACAGCCAGCCCTGGGTGAGCCCCGGCGAGCTCCGCGGCAAGAGCCTCAACTCAACCGGCATCTTCTCGAATCTGCAGTTTGAAAGCGACGTGGCCCCGACGCCCAAGTTCCTCGCCGAGAACCCGCAGTATCTCGCCAATCATCCGTTCGACGGCGTCACCGTGCCGCTGATGATCGACGACGCCTATCTCCGGTCGCAGGGCGTGCTGAGTGGGCCGCATGCCTTTCAGTGGATTGGCATGTCGTCGCTGCCGATCCCCTGGTCGGCGGTGGCCGATTCGGTCGCCCATCTCAAGCAGGTGCAGTGGGGCAACGTCACCGACAATTTCATGTGGTATGGCGTGCAGAACCTCACCAACCACTCGTGGGAGGATGGTGACCGGGCCTGGTGGGTCGATCCCGCCTCGCAGGCCGACTGGGACGTGGTCGTGGCCAACGCTGGGGTGGCCGCCCGCGCCGCCCGCGAAGGGGGTCTCAAGGGCTTCATCATCGACACCGAGCAGTACACGAATTACCCGACCGGTGAGCGGCCCGAATATCCCTTTGGCCTTGGCACGGAGGAAGCCTGGAGGCAGCGGGGCCGCCAGTGGATCGAGGCCGTGCAGGTCGAGTTTCCAGACATCGAGATGCAGTTCTTCTTCTCCTGGGGCGACGAATACACCGTCTGGTCCAACTACCGCAATCTCGTTCCCTTCATGGACGGCGTGCTGGCGGGCATCCGTGACCCGGCTCGGATCATCCACGCCTGGGAGAGCTCGTTCTGGTGGGGCCAGGCGCGGGCCATCCCGCCCGGCTCGCCTGATTTCACCTTGTACGACGCCGACCGCGATCCCTACATCGCCGTCCGCGACTCGATCCGCAACATCTGGCGGACTGTTTCCAACGACCCCGCCAAGTACGACGACTTCGTCGATGTGGGCATGGCCGCCTGGTTCGAGAGCGATCCCTGGAACCTCTGGCCGGGTTACCCCAGCGGCTATCTGGGCGAGACGGTCAACTGGGGCCGGTCCGCATGGCCTGGCATGCCCTGGTCGAACGTGGCCAACACGCTCGCCTACTCCGACAAGTACGTCTGGACGTGGAGCGGCACCACCCACTACGCGGCCACGGCCGACAGCCTCAACCCGTTCCTGGCGTCGGTGGCCAATCAGACCTTCAACACCGGCACCGAAGCGGTGGCCTCGTTCACCGAAGACTTCACCACCGATCCCATGAAGCGTGGCTGGTACTTCGACTTCAGCTTCATGGACATCGGCCGTCGCGAGGCTCCCGACGACGGCCCGCCGCAGCTTGTGCAGACCATCGATGCGGTGGCCTACGCGTGGAACGCGGGGGCCGGGGGTGTGGACGTGCGGGCCAACTGGACGCGGGGGGAGTTTGGTGAGATGGAAGGGCTTGCCGCCCCCCAGCGCCGCCGCTACGTAAAGCCCGTGGATCCGCTGACGCGTCGCGACGACATCCAGCTCGAAATGGATCTTACGATCTCGTCGTTCGGCAGCGACGCGACCGCCCCGATCCTCGCCGGTCTCTTTCATTCGGCGGCGTCTACGACGGCGCAGGCCATGTGTCTTGAGATCGTCGATGCCTCGACCGCCCGGGTCGTGGTGGCCGGTGACGGGACGCCTTGGTCGCTCGCGCTACCGCTGGCGGCGCCGCTCGAGACGGGGCTGGCCTACCGCACGGAACTCAGCTTCACAGCCGCCACGCGGCAACTGGCCGTGACGCTGCGGCGGGTGTCCGATGGGACTGCGGTGGCGCAGACCTCGGCGACGGTGCCGACGACGGTCGGCCCGTTCGTCTTCGACGAGGCGGGGATCGCCCAACGGGAGACGGCGTTTGCGACGCAGGCCGCGGCCGCCCACCGCTTCCGTCTCGAGCGGTTTACGTTGTCGCGGGATGCC
>CAJBSQ010000148.1 GCA_903958265.1 uncultured Planctomycetaceae bacterium | reverse complement strand
CCACCTCGGCGTCGGGCTTCGCGGGGGCGGTGCCCGCGAGCATCCAGACGGCATCGGTGAGCTGCTCGGCAGTCATCCTGCGGGGCAGTGGGCCGCGGAACACGAACTCACTTCCGGTGGGCGGGCCCTCGAAGGCCGGCGTCACCGCGCCGTAGGCCTCCGACGTGGCGATCACTTCGAGCAGGTGCCTCACGTCCCAGCCATGCGACACCAGCTCGCCAGCCAGCAGATCGAGCAGATCCTCGCTCCACGGCGGTGTGCGAAGGCTATCGACGGGATGCACGATGCCGCGACCCATGAGCCGGTGCCAGAGGCGGTTCGCCAGCGTCCGCGAGAGCCAGCCGTTGCCGGGCTTCGTGATCAACGCAGCGAGTTCCGCGAGCCGGGCCGGCGGCGGCATCGAGGCATCGATCTGCCCCAGGTCGGGGAAGATCCACGCCGGGGTCGCCATCACGCCGGTCGCCTTGTCGCAGCGGGCGAGTTCCAGCGGCTGTTCGGACACGATCGCGGCGAGGTCGTAGGTCTGCCTGAGCGTCCAGCGATCGACGAAACTGTCGTGGCAACTCGCGCACTTGAGGTTGATGCCGAGGAAGGTCTGCCCCACGTTCTGGGCGAACTGGATCGGTACGGTCTGGCTGGCGTTCACCGTGCCCCGCCAGATGATCCCGTCGACGAACCCCCGCGACTCGTCGCCGGGCGACACGAGCTCCCGCACGAACCGGTCGAACGGCACGTTGGCGGCGAGCGAGCGGTGCAGCCAGGTCGTGATCTGCCGGCGGCCACCCGTGATGAAGCCCGTGCCCGTGTAGTCGTTCCGGAGAAGGTCGTTCCAGAACGTGAGCCAGTGGTCGGCATAGGCGATATCGTCGGCGAGCAGGTCACGGACGAGTCGCGTGCGCTTCTCGGGATCGGTGTCGGCGACGAAGGCCTCGACGCGGTCGGGGGCGGGCAGCAGGCCCACGAGGTCGAGGCTCGCCCGGCGGACGAAGGTGCGGTCGTCGCACCGTGGCGGCAGCGGCACACCGTGCTCCGCGAGCGCGGCATCGACAACGCGATCGATGGGGTTCGTACGTCCGTCCACGGCCGGTGGCAGCGCGACCTCGCGCAGGGCGAGCGGCGGCTCCCATGCAGTGCCCTTGAAGGCGAAGCCGGGCTCCCATGGGGCCTGTTCGTCGATCCAGGCCGTCAGCATGGCGATCGCCTCGGGCGGCAGCGGTTCACCCTCGCTCGGCATCCGGTCGTCGGGATCATCACTCGTGATCCGGGCCACGAGTTCGCTGGTGGCCGACTCGCCCGGAACGAGCCCGGGCGTACCGGAATCGCCCCCGGCCAGCAGATCCTCGCGGGTATTGAGCGAGAAGCCCCCCTGCCTGGCGTCGCCGGTGTGGCATTCGCCGCAGTGCTTCCGCAGGATCGGCACCACTTCGTGCGCGAAATCGACTCCCTGGGCGGTTCTCGCCGCCACGGCGGCGGCCACCACGAGCCAGGTAACCGAGCTCCGCCTCGGAGGATGGGTGGAACGCGTGGCCATGAATGCCCGTTGGGCTCGACTATTTTTTCAGAGACTTCAGGAACACGATCACGTCGAGAAACTCGTTCGGCGAGAGCGTGGCCGCGAGGCCCTCAGGCATGCTGCTCTGTCGGAGTTGCGTTCGCTCGTCGATGTCTGCCACGGCGACCGTCTTCTTCTCCTTACCGTCGAAGATCACGACCTCCTCGGGCGTCTCGCTGACGAGCAGGCCGACGATGCTCCGGCCATCATTCGTGAGGACCGACGTGGAGAGATACTTCTCGGCGACCTCGGCGTTGGGATCAATGATCGACTCGACGAGCTTGTAGGACGAGAGCCGCTTGCCGACATCGTCCACGCTTGGCCCAAAATCCGATCCCTCTTTGCCGATCTTGTGGCAGGCCACGCAGACGCGGCGGAACACGACCTTGCCGTTTTGGCGGTCGCCTCCCCTGACGTCGGCGAGGGCCTGCATCGCCTTGTTCCGCACCTCCTCGGGCTGAGGATCCTTGCTGGTGAGAATCGAAAGGTAGGGAACGATCTCCTGAGCCTTCCGCTCGAGGCCGAGCACGCTGTTGATGATGCTCTCAGCACGCGAGTCATCCTTCACGAACCGGCCGGCGTCGTATTCGCTCTTCCAGACCCCGATGTTCGCCCCGAGCGCCGCATCGCACGTGTAGTCGACGTAGCGGTCGGTCGGCTCCACCTCGGCCGCGGCGATGACAGCCCTCATGGCGTCGAGGTTAGGCACGAAACTCAGGCCACGGACCGCCTCGCAGCGGACGCGTGGATTGGCGTCGGTGGCCTTGGCCGTCAGCAGGGAGATGGCGCCCGGAATCAGGTCCCGCTCGTCGGCGAGCACCCGCGTGGCCGCGGCCCGGGCGTCGGGCGTCTTCGCCTGCAGCAGGTCGCTGAGAAGGCCTCGATCCACGGCATGAAAACTCTGCTGGAGCCAGAGGACCTCGGTCTTCAGGCGGTCGGCGTCAGGATCGGCGGCGATTGTGCCGAGCCACTGCCGCGCTGTGGAGAGCACCTCGTCCCGCGGACGCGACTGGAGGTCGGCGCGGGCGCGGTATCGCGTCCGCCATTCGTGGGCCTTGAGTTGATTGAGCACGTCGAGGGTCGACTTCCCGAACTGTGTCTCGGGGGTGAGCAGCGGCTTCTGCGTGTAGAAGAGCCGATAGATTCGCCCCTTCACATGGTCGCGGTTTGGGTCGCGCTGGCTGTACTGCATGTGTCCGATCAGGGGGTTCGCCCAGTCGCCAAACCAGAGTGCGCCATCGGGGCCGATCTGGGGATCGACCGGCCGGAAGTGCTTGTCGGTGCTCTTGAGCAGGTCGAAGGCGGTCTTGGGGTCCTTGGGATCGTGGCGGACGCGATCGCCCTTGTAGCCGGCACCGTCGTCGGACATCGTCCACCGCGGGATGCCATTCATGTTGATCACGCAGGCGTAGATGAACTGGTCCTGCACGTCGTCCGGGAACTGCCGCGTGCGGAGGTAGTCGCTCCCCACGACGGGCCGCATATTCTCAGTGTCGAACACGGCATTGAGCCCCTTGCGGCCGCCGTACTGGGCGCCCGAGAGGGGCGTGTCCCAATGCTGCGCAGCGCCGGTGCCGTCGCCGCAGATGCCCTGGCCCCACTCGTTGAAGAGATAGCACCAGGGATTGCCATAGCCGGGTGTCTTGAAGTGGCGGAGCTTCCACGTCCGCGGATCGAGGACATAGGCCCCGGACGAACCGTAGTTGCGAAACGGGCCCCACGGCGTCTCGACGGCCGTGCTCATCGCCACGCCCTCGAGCATGTGGAGTAGGCCGCCAGGGCTGGCCTCGAAGGCGCCGGCGGTGTGGTGGGTGTCTTCCGTGGCCCAGCCGTCGAGCACATGCACCACGACATCGGCCTTGTCGTCGCCGTCGGTGTCCTTGAGCCAGAGCATCCGCGGCTGGTCCATCACGAGCACGCCGCCGTCGAAGAACTGGAAGCCGGTCGGGCAGTGGAGCTTGTCGTAGAACACCGTGCTTTTGTCGGCCGAACCGTCCTTGTCGGTGTCCTCGAGGATCACGAGCTTGTCGGTCGGCGCTGGATCGCCCGGCTGCCACTGCGGGTAGCTCGGCATCGTCGAGACCCAGAGGCGGCCCTTCGAATCGAAGGCCAGTTGCACGGGCTTGGCGAGCTCCGGAAACTTCGTTTCGTCGGCGAACAGCTTCATCTCGAAGCCGGGGGGCACCGCGCAGGTCTTGATCAAGTCGTCGGGAGGGAGGATCGTCGGCCCACCCTCCTTGTTCTCGCTGTAGGCCTGCCCGGGTACACCAAACCGGGTATTCGGAACGATCAGTTCACCCGTGGCGGAGTCGTCGGGCGTGCCGGCGACGGGCTTGCCCTCGGCAATGTTCCAGATG
>CAJBSQ010000147.1 GCA_903958265.1 uncultured Planctomycetaceae bacterium | reverse complement strand
CGCAGTCTTCGAGGCGGAACAGCCCGCCCCTGCCATGAGTACCACGAGCACCATGGCGGCCGCGACCGCCGATCGCAGGATCCAGCGGGGCACGAGCATGAGTCGTCTCCTTGGGCGTGGGTTCCGGCCCACCCACCCGGAGCCCAGCGGCTCACAGCGGTTGGATGGCGGTCTAGGAAGCCTAGCGGCTCGAGCGAGCCTCGGGAAGCAGGCTCCCGGGCCAAACCCCGGGTGGATTTGAGCCCCGTAACGCGGCCGAAAAGGGGCGGCGGGTGCATTCGGTCAGTAGAATCGGCGGCATGCCGCCTGCTCATCGATACCGCTGGTTTTCCGTGCCGATCGCCGTGCTCGTGTGGACGGCGACGGCGTCTGCCCAGAGTTCGGGGAATCGCGTACTGGGGATCGACGTCTCCGCCTGGCAGGGCAACATCTCCCAGACGACCTGGAACAATCTCCGTGCCGTCGAAAACCGGCAGTTCAGCTTCATGCGGGCCACCCGCGGCGGGACGACCGGCTTCGACAAGCGGGCCGGCGGCTATCCCTCCAGCGACAACGACAACTTCTCGCTCTCGCAGCGGTATGACGACCCGTACTTCGTGCAGAACATGAACCGGGCGACGACGGCGGGGATGTTCGTCGGCTCGTACCACTTCTCCCGGCCCGACATCATCGCCAGCACGATCAACTCCGGCAGCATCCCCAACACCGCCGTCAACGAGGCCGACCACTTCATCCAGATGGCCGGCGCCTTTATGCGGCCGGGCTACCTGCCCCCGACCTTCGACCTGGAAGCGGGCGAAGGACTGCGCACCGACAACGAACTCGCCCAGTTCTCGATCGA
Source organism: uncultured Planctomycetaceae bacterium (assembly GCA_903958265.1). Taxonomy (GTDB): domain Bacteria; phylum Planctomycetota; class Planctomycetia; order Pirellulales; family UBA1268; genus QWPN01. Next base: position 4,175 of record CAJBSQ010000147.1, on the reverse strand, counting down.
GTTCTCCAACCGGATCCACGAGGTGACGAGAATTCGCCCGACGATGTACGTCAATGGGAACTACGCGCTGAACGTGCTCGGCGGTGCCACGGCTGCCCGCCGCGACCAGCTGGCCAAGCCCGTGGCCGTGGAGCCGAGCCTCGCCGGCCCGGCCTACTCGCAGCTCTGGATCGCCCGTTACCCGAACCAGGCCGATCCTGATGCCATCAACGTGCAGACGGGCAACGCCAACGACGGCCTCTCCTGGATCTACGGCCCCTGGGACGACTACGGCGACCCGCAGCCGTGGACCTTCTGGCAGTACGCGAGTACCGGTCGGCTGACGAGTTTCAACAGCGGCAACAGCAACCTCGACTTCAACGTGCTCAACGGCGGGATGGAGTTTCTCAAGGACCAGCTCGTGCCTGCCGTCTGGTGGGGCGACTCGAGCGGCAACTGGAGCACGCTCACCAACTGGAACAGCGGACAGCCCGTGACCGCGCCGGTCAGTGCCGCCGGCCAACTCACGCCCATCGGCACGCAGACGCTGCCGACGCCGCGGCTGCCGGGCGCGTCCGGCAGCGGGCCGACGTCGGGGCAGTTCGACACCGTCATCCTCGACCGGCCGACCGCCGACATCACCGTCACCCTCAGCACCGGCACCCACACCATCCGCAAGCTCTACGTTCGCGAAGGGTTCGTCATGAGCGGTGGAGCCTTGACGGTGAACTATGTGCCCGTGGCGGAATCGACCCCGATGTCGATGCAGGTGTCGTCATCGATGTCGATCTCGGGTGGGGCCAGACTCTCCGCCCATACGATCCAGGTGGATGCCGCACGGACACTCACGGCCGGCAGTGCGAGCCTGACCTTCGACACGCTGGCGCTGAGCCGTGGCACCACCCCCGCGACGCTCGCCCTGAACGGCGACGTGACGATCGCGGGCACCTCGGGCAGCACGGCCACGATCGGCACCAACTCTGGCACGGCCCCCACCGGTCGCATCGACCTCACGGGAGGCACCCGCACGATCACCGTGGCCAACGGGGCAGCGGCGGTGGATCTGCAGGTCTCCGTTCCGATCCTCAATGGGGCGATGGTCAAGGCAGGCCCGGGGACGATGCGGTTGACGGCCGCCAGCACCTTCAGCGGCTCCACCACGATCCAGCAAGGCACCCTCCAACTCGGCCACGCGGCCGCGCTCGCCGCCAGCAAGAGCACCCCGCTGGCTGGCAGCACCCTGTCGCTGACGCCCTCCCTGCGAGCGACCATTGGCGGCCTGGCCCCCAACGCCGGTGGTCTCGTGGACGTCGGCACTGGCATGATCACGGTGTCGAGCGGGCTCTTGCAGTCTGACCTGGTCACGGCCCTCCGCTCCGGCCGCCGCGACGGGTCGTGGACCGGCTCTTCCGGCATCACCTCGACCTCCGTGGCCACGGCGGCGGCCCAGGGCGTTCCGCGTGCCGTGGGCTGGCTTGGCCACGGTGACGGCTCCGTGTCAGTCGCCTACGCAGCGCTGGGCGACACGAACCTCGACAATCAGGTCGACATTCTCGACGCGGCCAACTTTCTCGCCGGCGGGAAGTTTGGCACTGGCTCGAGCGCCACGTGGAGTCAGGGCGACTTCGGCTACGACGGCGTGGTGGATATCCTCGACGTCGCGGACTTCCTGAGCACGGGCCTGTTCGACGCCGGACCCTACGGCGGGCTCACCGGAACGGTCGCCGCCGTTCCCGAGCCGAGCATGCACGGGCTGGTGGGCGTGGTGCTTGTCGTGCTGGGCTGGATGGCGGCGAAGTCGGCCGCCATCAGTCGAGCGTGAGCGTCTCGCCGCCGGCGCGGCTGCCGACCGCCTGCCAGGCGTCGAAGTCGACGTTGTCGTTGACGTACCGCGTGGACGAATCCGCGAACAGCACGTTTGCCCCGCCGGGATGGTAGCTCGACGCCGCGATGTGGGCCACGCTAAACGCCGTCGTGCCGCAGTTGTATCGCTGCGACGAGGACGCGCCGGTCCGCGAGTTCCAGTTGGGCGGCAGGGTGTGCGTGTACATGAAGGTGTAGGTGAGGTCGCCGCGGTAGTACTGCTGGCCGATGTACTGGATGGGCGTCTCCGTGGCATTGGGCAGGCACTGGGGCACGGTCCGCCCGTCGGCGAGTTGCCGGGCGGCGAACGTTGAACCGGTGTTGAAAGCCGTCGTATGGACCGTGGACGTGTCGTTGAAGGCCGCGGCACCCCGCATCACTTCGGCAAAGAGGGCAGTCTTCGATGTGCCGTCGGCAATCTCACTGATCTTGCAGCCCTGGAGCACGCTCCCTGCCGGCGGGTTTGGCATCGCAAAGATCCCGTCGAGCGATCGGCCGTTCCAGGTGACGCCACCTCGGAAGGCGGCCCCTCCAACACAGACGGCGTAGTTGCTGCGGCCCGAGTTGGCCACGAGATGCGGTGAGGAATCCGACGGACAGAGGAAGGGCGGGACATCACCCACCCGGGCTGCCGCGTTGGCGCCCGTCTTCGGAGGAGTCCCTGGGACGAGCGGGGCGTCGGTGCGAACGTGATACCGAAGATCAAACTGCTGAAACTTCGCCGCCTCCTCGAAGTAGGGCAGGATCATCACCTGGGCCGATGCCTCCGACGAGTAGGTCACTCCGCTCGCGCCGATGGTGTGCCGTCGCGGCGGAAATCGCTTCTTCGCACTCTCGTAGCCGAGCGTCGCGATCCCGATCTGCCGGAGGCTGTTAGCGCACTGCGTGCGGCGGGCCGCTTCGCGGGCGCTCTGTACGGCCGGCAGGAGCAGGCCGATCAGCGTGGCGATGATCGCGATCACCACGAGGAGCTCCACGAGCGTGAATCCGCGGCGTTGCGGTTGCGCGGCCGGTGCGCATGAGCTTTCGAGTCGCATGCCGTTGGCTCCCGTGTCGCGGAGGTCGTTGAGGTGGGTGATCACGCTAGCCTCGGTCATGCGGGTCCGGCGTCAGTCGCGACGCCGTCCTCGGCAGGCAGCCACCGCACCGCCGCAGGCAGCCGCAAGCATCGCCCAGGTGGATGGTTCCGGCACCGCCGCCACGCTCCCCACCGGGGCTACAGCGACGCGGCCCCCGGACGGCGTGTTGTAGTTGCCGGCGTTGAAGAGGCCGGTGGAGACGAAGGCGTCGGCATCGAGAATGTCCACGATTCCATCGTAATTAAAATCTCCCTCCAGCCACGTCGCGGGTGAACCGGTGTCGAACTTGCCCAGGGCGAGGAAGTTGGCCGTGTCGAGGATGTCGACCGACCAGTCGAGGTTGGTGTCGCCTGGGGCAGCGTAGGCCACCGTCAGCGAACCGTCGCCGTTCTCGAGCCAGCCAACCGCTCGAGGGGTGCTCAAGGCCAGGTCGGCCGCCGCGGTGCTCGACGTGATGCCACTGGTGCCGGTCCAGGAGCCGTTGCCGCGGCCCTCGAGCAGCTCGGCCACGAGTTCCGGGGCGGTCATGCCGGCGGTGATCGTCAGCGCTCCGCTGGTGACGTCCACGAGGCCGTTGCCCCCCGCGATGTCGAGACCGGCCACGCTCGTCGTCGTGTACGGGGCCACCTGCCCGGTGCCGCCCGCGACCACCACGAACCGGCTGGCCGAGAGCGCCGCGGCGTTGGCCAGCTGGAGCAGGCCCTCCTGCACGGTCGTGGAGCCGGTGAGCGTGTTGGCCTGATCGACGACGAGCTCGCCGGCGCCCGTCTTCACCACCGGGGTGCTGCCGGAGAGCAAGGGATACCCAGCAGCCGTCTGCGTCTCGCTGCCGCTGGCCACGTTGATTGTGATCACGCTCGGCGCTCCGCCGCTGGCCGTGAACACGAGGTTCAGGTTGTTGCCGCTCTGAGCGAGGCTGAACGTGCCTCCGGCGACGTCGTTGGCGAACCCGCTGGTGCCGTTGGTGGCAGAGGTCGTCACCATCACCGTGTCGGCCGCAAATCCCGTGATCCCTCCGGTCGCGCGGGCGATGGTCCAACTGTAGTTCTGGGCGGGGTCAAAGTTCGCCGCCGAACCGCCTGTATCTGGGCTGATCGACGACAGCGACCAGAGGTTGATCGCGAAGGGATCAGCCGACGTTGCCGTGATGTCGAGCGTGCCGCTCACGGTCACGAGATCCCACGCATTGGCCGCCCCGGCCGTGCCGGTGGCGGTGAGCATCTGCCAGTTGTAGTCGCCACCGGCCGCCAAGGT
>CAJBSQ010000146.1 GCA_903958265.1 uncultured Planctomycetaceae bacterium | reverse complement strand
CAGCCAGAGAAAACTGAGCTTCGGCAATTGAAGCTTGGTCGACTTTTAACGTGGCCAGCCGACCAACCACGACACGCAATCCGGGCCTCTTGCCATCCGGTCGATACCGGTACGCCCCCAATAAGGTTCCGTCGCCTTCCGCTGGGCCACGAAAGACACGTGTCCGATCCCCGGGTGGCCGCATGGCCGCCATCTCGAGGTCCGACGCCAGCATTGTACGAAACCTCAAGGTCTGTATCGGTCGTGCCGGAAGAAAGCCTTTATTTCCCTTGAAAAACGGCGGCTGCGGGCCTGATCGACACTCCGCCGGGTGAATAATGCAGGGAGAGGTCCGGCCAGACCCCGGTCGGCCTCACCCGCCCTGCGGGCTCTTCCCACCCCCTCGCGTTGACGCTCATCCCATGGCACTCATACTCTGTTCTCGGGCGCAGCGGGCCGCGTTTTCGGCTCCCGCCACCTTTCTCGTGGGTTCTCCCATGTTTCGCTCGTCAGTCGGTGTCGCCCGCGCGGTCGCGTGCGGCGTGGCCGTCGCGCTGTTCTGCGCCGCGGAGCCAGCCGTGGCCCAGGAGTGGGCCAAGAAGATGTTTCCGGTGACGAGCCACAACTTTGGCACCGTCGCCAAGGGTTCGAAGACGGAGTATCGCTTCGTCTTCCGCAACATCTACAAGGAGGATCTGCACGTCGTGGGTGTGCGGACCAGCTGCGGCTGCACCTCGCCCGAGGTGACGAAGCACGATCTCAAGACGCACGAGACGGCGGAGATCGTCGCGAAGTTCAACACACGAACGTTTCTGGGCCAGCACGGCGCGACGCTGACCGTGACCTTCGACAAACCGTTTTTCGCGGAGGTTCAAGTTCGAGTGGCGGGCAACATCCGCGGCGATGTGACCTTCGAGCCGCCGTTCGTGGATCTCGGCAACGTCGATCTCGGGGCTGGCGCCGAGCGGCAGGTGCGAGTGACCCGCGTCGGCAGCGCGGCCTGGGATATCACGGACGTTCGCAGCGTGAATCCCAGCTTCGAGGTGAGCCTGTCGAAGCCGACGCGGACGCCGTCTCAGACAAGCTACGACCTCACACTGAAGCTCAAGCAAGACGCCCCCGCCGGCTACGTGAAGGGGCAGTTGATCCTGATCACGTCCGACCAGCGGGCCACGCAGATCCCGATGGACGTCGAGGGCCGCGTGGTGGCGGCGGTGACCGTGAGCCCGCAGCTGCTCTCGCTGGGCGCGGTCAAGTGCGGCGGGACGGTGACGAAGAACGTCGTCGTCAGGGCGAATCGGGATTTCTGCATCACGGGCGTCGCCTGCGATGACGGCTGCCTGACCTGCGAGCCGCGCACGACGCCGGCGAAGGTGCACATCCTGCCGGTGACGTTCCAGGCCGGGAACGAGGCGGGCCGGGTGGAGCAGCAGCTGCGGATCAGCACCGATCTGGGCGAGGGGGCGGTGCCCACCGTGACCGTGCAGGCCGAGGTGGAGGCCATCGCCGCCCCGGCGGCGCAGTCGGTCAGCATCCAGTAGATCGTGCCAGGAGATCGTGCCGTGACAGCCGGTCAGCCGCGGGCGTCGACTGGCACGTAGTCTCGCGCTGCCGTCCCCGAGTAGATCGACAGTGGTCGGATGATGCGGTTGTCGCCGATCTGCTCGATCACGTGCGCCGTCCAGCCGCTCATCCGGGCCACTACGAAGATCGGGGTGAAGACCTTCACCGGCAGGCCGAGCGCGTGGTAGACCCGCGCGGCTGGCCAGTCGAGGTTGGGCTTAAGCGCCTTCTTCTCCAGCATGATCCGCTCGACGCGGTCGGCGAGGTCCTCGAGCGCGTCCCCCTCCGT
>CAJBSQ010000145.1 GCA_903958265.1 uncultured Planctomycetaceae bacterium | reverse complement strand
GTCACCTGCGCTCCGGGCGAGACGGCCGAACTGCGGTATCGCCACCTGGTGCCGACCGACGACGCCTGGCAGCAACTCCGCGCTGGCGGCCGGCCGGAGCCACGACCCACGCCAGTCGATGACTTCCAGCCCTACAACACCGCGGCCACGCGGCTGCATCCTGTCGGTGACCTCGCAGTGGAACTGACGCTGGAGAGCCGGGGTGACACTGGCCACGTGGCGGTCGATCTGGTCGAGGCGGGCGGGCGGCACCGGCTCCAGATCGATCTCGACGACGGCCGCGTGGAGGTCGCGGTGCCGGGCACGGCGGCCGCGGCGACGGCGAAGACGGCCGTCCGGGGCCGCGGCACGTGGCGGCTGTTGTTTGCCAACGTGGATGACGAGCTGTCGCTCTTCGTCGACGGCCGGCGGGTGGAGTTTGACGCCCCGACCTCCTGGTCGCGGTCGCTGGCAACGGCCTCGGCCTTTCCGCCCCCAGCCGCCGCACCGCCGGGCTCGGACACCCCCAGCGACCTTGCGCCGGCGGGCGTGCGGGCCGACGGCGCCGACGTCCGCGTCAGTGGCCTGCGGATGCTTCGCGACGTCTATTACATCGCCGCGGTCGACGTGGAGCACAACGGCCGGGTGATCGAGGAGGACGTCCTCGACTTCCCGCTTGCCGACGGCCAGTACCTGATGTTTGGCGACAACTCGGCCGCCAGCAAAGACAGCCGACTCTGGCTCGACGGCCATCACGTCGACCGATCGCTCCTCATCGGCAAGGCCCTGGTGGTGTTTTGGCCGCATGCCGTGCCCGCTTCCTGGGGTATTCCGCTGCGGTTCCGCGGCTGGGATTTGCGGTTGCCCTCGTGGCCCAACTTCGGGAGGATGCGGTTCGTCCGGTGAGCGGCTGGTTCCGCCCCCGCGACATTCCCCGCTGGAGTGACATGGATGTCGCTTCTGTCCGTCGAAGGGCTCGTGAAGAACTACGGTCGACGACGCGTCGTTGACGGCGTCGACTTTCACGTCGAGACCGGTGAGATCGTCGGTCTGCTCGGCCCCAACGGTGCGGGCAAGACCACCAGTTTCCGCATGACGTGCGGAATCGTGATTCCCGACTCTGGCCGCGTGCTGCTCGACGACGAGGAGATCACCGACTGGCCGATGTATCGCCGGGCCCGCGATGGGGGGATGGGCTACCTGGCTCAGGAACAGAGCGTGTTTCGCAAGCTCACTGTCGAGCAGAATCTGCTGGCGATCATGGAACTCATCGGCATGCCCCCCAAAGAGCGGCGGCGGCGATGCGACCGGCTCATCGAGCAGTTCGACATCGTGAAGATCCGCCGTTCGAAGGCCCACTACATCTCAGGCGGCGAGAAGCGGCGGCTCGAGATTGCCCGCTGCCTGATCACCGAGCCGCGGATCATCCTCCTCGACGAGCCATTCACCGGCATCGACCCGGTGACGATCCATTCGATCCAGAAGATCATCTGCGGGCTCCGGGACGATGGGATCTCGATCCTGATCACCGACCACCGCGAGCGGGAGACACTGGCGATCACCGACCGCAGCTACGTGATTCGTGCCGGCAAGGTGCTCTGCCACGGCAGCGCCCAGGAAGTGCTCTCGAATCCCGAGGCGAAGAAGTACTACTTCGGCGAAAGTCCCGGCGTCGACGCGGCGTAGCGGGATCCGACTGATCCTTCCACGGCCTGAATCTGCCCGCTGGCGTAGACTTGTGGCATCCCCCGAGGAGGTCTCCATGCCCCGGTTTTCCTGGCACCGCTTCATTCTCCCCTCGCTCGCCGTGATCGTCGCCCTGGCTGTCAGTCTGTGGTCCCCGGCGGCGATTGCCGCCGAGGAGGCCGTCGCCGAACCAGCCGCCGCGATCGCCCCCGTGGAGGCGGTCACCCCTGCGGAGGCGGTCGCGCACGCCGGCGAGGAATGCACCGTCGAACTGGTGGTCGCGGCGGCCCGCAAGCTGCCGGGCAAGGATGTCTGCTTCCTCAACTCCAAGAAGGATCACCGCGACGAAGACAACTTCACCGTGGTCATCTTCAAGGACGGGCTCGAGCGATTGAAGAGTGATGGCATCGAGAATCCCGCCGAGCATTTCCTCGACGCCACGATCCGGGTTCGGGGCGTGATCGAGAAGCGTGACGGCCGACCCCAGATCGTGGTCGAGGAGCCGGGGCAGATCGTCGTCGTGACCCCCGCCGAGGAAGCCGAGGCGCGAGAACCCTGATCCGGCCACGGCACCCGGCCCACTGGCGGTCGCCCTCGTAGCCGCCCCATCCGGATCGCCTCGCTCAGCATCCGGATCGTCCGCCGGCGCACCACTCCGCCACCATGCGACGCACGCCCCCCTTCACGTTGCCACCTCCGCCCCGGGGCCTGCCCCGGCGGCTGCGGGCCTGGTACCTCGTGATCGCGGCGATCGTCTCGGCGGTCGCCGTCGCCACGGCGCCACTCGGCCCCGTCACCGATGCGGCGGGCCGGCCCGCATGGAAAGTCCAGGCCGTCAACGATGGCGATACCGTGACCTGCATCGACACCGCGGGCCGGACGGTGCGGATTCGACTGGTGGGGATCGACGCCCCCGAACTCGACCAGCCGGCGGGCGGCCAGGCCCGCTCGGCCCTGGCCGGAAAACTTGCCGCCGGCGT
>CAJBSQ010000144.1 GCA_903958265.1 uncultured Planctomycetaceae bacterium | reverse complement strand
GCGCTTGCGAGCGTCATGGGCTTGCCGACGCTGTCGAGGCGGCGAACGGCACCGGCTGCCTTCCGGGCTTGGGGCGTATCGGGAAAGGAGCCGGCGATCGCGGCGTATCGTTCAATCGACTCCTTGTCGCGGCCCTCAAACTCGTCCCGGAAGGCGAGTTGCAGGAGGGCTTCCGCCGACTCGGCCGCCTTCGGGTAGGTGTCGGCAAAGGTCTGCAGGTCCTCAAACCAGGCCTTCTGGAGGGCTTCGCCGTCGGCGTTCGGCTGCTCCATGCCCGCCGAGTATTTTGCCTGGATCAGCCGAAACGCGATGAAGGCCGACATCGTGTCGTCGCCCTTCACGGACTCCGCCAGCGTCTCGAGCTTGGCGATCCCGTCGGGAAACAGCCCCTCCTGCACGTAGGCCGCGAGCGTCTCCACGAGCTGGTTGGTCCAGAACGGCTTCTCGGTGTCGGCGGCCGCAGCCACGGTCTGTTCGAGGAGGCCGATGTACTGCTCGGCCAACTCCTTTCTGGCAGCGGGCGCCGCAGCGGGCATCTTGCCCTCGACCTCGCGGAGTTTTGCCAGCAGCGGCTTGAGGTTTTCCGCGACGTCGCTGGTGCCAGGACCTCCGCCGCGGGTGATGGGCTGGGGCGAAAAGAAGCTGTAGGCCTCTCCCATGCCCCCCTGGCCGGCAGAAAGTTGCGGAGCATCGACCGGCCTCCAGGCATCGCCGCATCTCACCAGCGAGCCCACGAACACTTGGCCGTTGCCCTGCTTGCTCTCCACCAGGGCCACCACGTTGTCGTAGGCCGCGACGTCTTTCGTGAGACCGCTCATGCCTGCTGGCAGCGTGCCGGGCGCCTGGGGAGTGAGCATGCTCGCCCAGCGGGCATCGGGGCCAATCTCCTTCTGTCCAGCCGCCATCGCGGCGAAGGCTCCGGGGGCGGCCGTGGTGCGGGCCATGATGCCGGCGAGCAGGTCGCCCTCGAAGCCGGCGGCCTGCAGGTCTTCTTTGGTGGGCATCAGCCGCGCGAAGGCCGCAGCGTCGCGATCGCGGATCGCATTCACGATTTCGGCGGTGGCTTCCTCGGCCGAGAGTGTCTTCCAGGCGTCGATCACGCCGTCGCCATTGGCATCGACGCCCCAACGACTCCCCGCTCCGCCAAGCCAGCGGTATTCCTCCGGCTTGGTGTCTTTGTCGGCGTCGATCTCGCGATAGATCTCGAGCCCGTCCTTGTAGTAACTCCAGCGGTCCACCACCCGATTGCCGTCGGTGTCGGCGAACGCCCGGAGCACCTCGCCTGAGGGTCCGCGAACGACCAGGGCACTGACGCCCCCTTCCTTCTCCTGCTTGATCGTGGCCTGCTTGGCCTCGGCTTCGGTGGGCTGCGAATAGTCGACCCCCTGTTGCCGGGGCTTGAGGGCGAGGGCGTCCGCGGGGGTCGGCGCCGCGGCCGAGGCGGCCGCAGCGCAGACCAGAATGGTCAGCCCAAGGGCGACGGATCCGGCCGGCACGGCACGGACGGTGACGGGGTACGTGCGGTGGGCAGTGGGCAGGGCGTGGACTCCTGCAAGCCTGTGGGAAGACCGCAAGGTAGCCGGAACCCCCCGCCTGCGCCAGCGCCATTTTTTAGGGCCAACAGGCCGAAGCCCCGGCGTCGACGCAGACCCTTTGAACTTCGATCGACCGACTTTTAGACTCCAGGCTCGGATTGTGGCCGGCAAGGGCCGCCCACACCGAACGCCGCGCGCGTAGCTCAGTTGGTTAGAGCGCTACCCTGATAAGGTAGAGGTCCCAAGTTCGACTCTTGGCGCGCGCATTCGATGGAGAGGTGCTGGCCCCGCCGCCGGGCCAGGGTGATGGTTCCTTCCCGAGGCACGATCACCGCCACCTCCGCATGACCGATCGGGGACGTAGCTCAATTGGGAGAGCACCGCCTTTGCAAGGCGGGGGTTGAGGGTTCGATCCCCTTCGTCTCCATTTTCGCGGCCGGTAATCACCGACGAGACCATTCCAAACGCGGCTGGCCGCCGGATCGCTCTAGGCAATGGCCGCGGCTTGCTGAATAATCCAGAGCGTTTTCCCTCCCCCCTCGCGCCGACGGCTTCGCTGCCGCGGTTTTCCCCCCATGTGCTCCGCGCCCGCCGTCCAGACTTCCGCCGCCGGCATTCGCCGCAACGATCTCCGCAACATCGCGATCATCGCCCACGTCGACCACGGCAAGACCACGCTGGTCGATTGCCTGCTGCAGCAGAGCGGTCAGTACCGCGCCAGCCAACTCTCGGAGCGGATGCTCGACTCCAACGATCTGGAAAAGGAGCGGGGCATCACGATCCTCGCCAAGAACATCGCGGTCGAGTGGAAGGGCACGAAGATCAACATCATGGATACGCCGGGCCACGCCGACTTCGGTGGCGAGGTGGAACGGGTGCTCCGGATGGCCGACGGCGCGCTGGTGCTCGTCGATGCCGCCGAGGGCCCCATGCCGCAGACGCGGTTCGTGCTCTCCAAAGCGCTCGAGAGCCGACTGCGGCCCGTGGTGGTGGTCAATAAAATCGACCGACCAGATGCCCGGCCGCTGGAGGTGCTCGACGAGATTCTCGGGCTCTTTCTCGAACTCGGCGCCGATGACGACCTGGCCGACTTCCCCTTCGTGTATGCCTCGAGCCGTGGCGGCTACGCCTCTCACGACCCGGCGGTCCG
>CAJBSQ010000143.1 GCA_903958265.1 uncultured Planctomycetaceae bacterium | reverse complement strand
CGCAGCGAGGCCTCGAACGGGAGGTCGGGATTCGCGTCGGCGATCTCCTCGATGAGCTGCACGAGCACCTCGGAGTCGGTCTGGCTGCGGAACGACCGGCCCTTGGCTGCCAGCGATTTTTTGAGGGCCGAATAGTTCTCGATGATTCCGTTGTGCACCAGGGCGATGCGGCCGGCAGAACCCACGTGAGGATGGGCGTTGGCGTCGCTGGGCCCGCCGTGGGTGGCCCAGCGGGTGTGGCCGATGCCGATGGCCGCGGTGGCAGGCAGCGCGGCAGCCCGCACTTCGAGATCGCGAACGCGGCCGGCGCATTTCACGACCTGCAGATCACCGTTGAGCACCGCGATCCCAGCGGAGTCGTAGCCGCGATACTCGAGCCGGGCGAGCCCCGCGAGCAGAATCTCCCGGCAGTCGCCCGGGCCCACGTACGCGACGATTCCACACATGGCGTTGTCCTTGGCGGCCGCCCTGCAGCGGAGAAGATCCATGAGTAGTCTACAGGTGCCGCGCGACCGATCGTGCGCCGCGGAAGACGCTTGTCGGCAGGTTTTATGAAACCCACGCTGTTTTTCTTCGCCGACACTCAGGCCGACCACCTGCAGCCGCTCACGCTCACGCGGCCGGTGCACGATCTCCGGCTGGGCCTGACGACGATCCGCGAAAAGTGGGAGCAGGCGCTCGGCCTGCGGAATGGTTTATGCCCGCTGAGGCCACATCTCCGCGGGGTGTTTCCAGCCGCGACGAAAAAGCAGCTCGCCGCGCCTGCCATCTGGGTGAACGCTCGTTACCTCCCGACGCCGGGTCTCGCGAATGCGATTCGCCGGCGGTCTTCTGGCTCCCTGCGTGACGGCGACGACATCATTGCCGCGTGGTCAACGGCCGCCGAGACGCCCGTCTGGTTTGCGGAGGGCCGCCCGCTGCCCCGCGGAGTCGGTGTGTGCTGCCGGGCCGCCGATGATGTCGCGACGCTTGTCTACCCCTGGGATCTGACGACGCTCAACCCCGCGATGATCGCCGCCGACGCCGCGACCTGCGGCTGGCAACCAGGGCGGGCCGCAGGCTGCAGCCCGGCGGCCCACGTCGAGCGGCCCGAGGGGCTCTTCATGCACCCCACCGCGGTGGTCGAGCCGGGGGCGACGCTCGTCTGTGATGAGGGGCCGGTCGTGCTCGACGCCAACTCGCGGGTGATGGCAGGGGCCATGCTCCGCGGGCCGCTTGCGGTCGGGCAGGGGGCGACCGTACGGATGGGGGCCCGGATCTACGGTGGCACCACGATCGGTCCGCAGTGCAAGGTGGGCGGGGAGGTTGCGAACACGATCTTCCACTCGTTCTCCAACAAGGCTCACGAGGGCTACGTGGGCAACTCCGTCTTCGGCCAGTGGGTGAACCTGGGCGCCGACACCACGGCCTCCAACCTGAAGATGACCTACGGCACCGTGAAGCTCCTCGACTGGCCCACCGGCCTCGAGGTCGACTCCGGCGAGCTGTTCGTCGGCACGATCATGGGCGACCACAGCAAGACCGGCATCAACACGATGCTCAACACGGGCACCGTCTGCGGTGTGAGTTCGATCGTGGTCGGGGCAGGGTTCCCGGCCCGGGAGATTCCCTCCTTCAAATGGGTTCAGGCCGGATCGCTCGTCGACTACCGGCTGGAGAAGGCAGTGGTGGACATGGAGCGGATGATGGCCCGCCGGGGCGTGCCGCTCGACCGCCACTACCGGCGGATGATGGAGGCGATCTTCGCGATGGGCCGCGGCTGACGGTGGCATGCCTCGTCGGAGCGGGCCGCGGTCACTCCTTCGCCGACACGCAGACCACCTCGCGGTCGTTTCGCACGAGGATGCAGCCATTCGCGAATGCCGGATGGCTCCAGACCACCTCGCGGCCGAAGCACTCGTTGGTCGGATCGAGTAGCCGCGTGCGGCCGAGCTCCTCGTACTTTTCCGGTGAGAGGCGGGCGAGGATCAGGTCGCCTGTTTCGCTGAAGATCCAGGTGCGGGTCGTGCCGGCCGGATCACCGGCCACGCCCTCCGCCTGCCGCACCAGAAACGCCGTGCCGTGCTTGCTCCGCCGCTCGCCGCCGGTGGTGGGCTCGAGCGTTTCCCAGAGCCGGCGGCCATCTTCGAGGGCCACCGCCGTGAGCATGCCCGTGTCGCAGTCGCAGCCGTAGAGCGTGTCGCCAGCGATGAAGGGGGTGGCGTTGGCGCAGAAGACGGCCGACTTGGGCTCGCCCCGCCAGAGGAGCCGCGCTGCGGGGGCGTCGGCGGCGAGCGCATAGAGCGCGGCGACGCGGCCGATCCCGCTGGCGAAGAGCACGCGGCCGCGCGGGGTGTCGGCCACCTGCGGCGCCATGATCGACATGCCGTACATCGGCTTGAGCGGCTGCGACCAGAGCACGCGGCCCGTGGCGGGATCGAGGGCGTTGAGGTTGTCGGCATCCCAGATCACGAGCTGCCGCACGCCGGCACTCTCGATCATCGTCGGGGGGCAGTAGCCGCTCTCGCTGGCGGTGAGGGCCTTCCAGCGCTCCGCACCCGTGACCCGGTCGAAGGCCACGGCCACGCTGCCAGGACCGCCGACGAGGCACACGAGCAGGTCGCCCTCGACGAGCGGGTGGCCGCAGAAGCCCCAGATCGGCGTGGGCGCGGCGTAGTCGGTCTTGAAGTCTTTCGACCAGAGTAGGCGGCCGGTCGCTGCATCGAGGCAGGCGAGGTTGCCCTCGGCACCGAGGGCGTAGACGCGGCCGTCGGCCACCGTCGGCGTGCACCGCGGCCCCGAGGCATAGGAGATCGAATAGGGGCAGTCCTGCTCGTGCTTCCAGAGCAGCCTGCCGGTGGCCGCGTCGAGGCAGAGCAGCCGTTCGGTGCCGGCGCGGAGCGTGCGATCATTGGGGCCGTTCACCAGCTCGCCCTCGCGGGCCACGTAATCCATGACGTAGACCCGGCCGTCGGCGACGGCCGGCCCCGAGTAGCCGCCTGCCACCGGCACCCGCCACTTCACCGGCAGCCCGGCGGCGGGAATCGCGGCGGCGAGCCCCGGCTCCCGCCAGATCGAGTCACGCCGTGGCCCAAGCCACTGCGGCCAGTCGTCGGCCCGGGCAGTGGAGAAAAACGTCATCACCAGCAAGGCCGTCAGTGCCGCAGGAATGCCGTGAGAGCGACGCATGGATCGAACTCCGAGTGACGTGACGGATGGCGGGAAGAGAGAGTCGGCTGGCAGGCCACGACGACCTTCGCCGCGTGGTGGCGGACGACGAGGCCAGCGTCGGCATTCTACTCGGCGGCCGCCGCGAACTCGGGCAGGTCGGTGGCCACGTCGATGCCGTCGGGCCGCCAGTCGATGACCTCGATCTCGGCGGTGCGGCGACCACGGAACTCGTTGATCTTCGGGCGGAAGGCGATGTGGAAGGGCTGCCCCGGCGGCGGCAGGTGCGGGAGCCATTCGCCGGCGCCGAACGCCACCCCGCGGATGCGGGCGGCATGCTGCCGAAACTGCAGCTGGAGGTGACGGCCCGACTGTCCCATCGTGCGGGCTGGTTCGGCGAGCGTCACGGCCGAGGCGCAGAGCACCGGCCGCCGGTTGCCCTCACCGAACGGGGCGAGCTTCTCGAGCTGCTCGACCGAGTGGAGCGTGAGGCCGGTCAGCGACGTCTCGCCGTCGATCGTGATCTGGGCCCGCCGCAGGCTCTGCGGGAGGCGGGCATCGACCTCGGCCACAAAGGCTCGGCGGAAGTCGTCGATCTTCGCGTCGGCGACCTGCAGGCCGGCCGCCGCGGCATGGCCACCGCAGCCGAGCAGGTGGTCTGCGCAGGCCTTGAGGGCCGCCAGCACGTCGAAGCCCGGCACGCTCCGAACGCTGCCGACCGCCGGGCCGCCCTGCAGCGGATCGCGGGCGATCATCACCACGGGACGGTGCCACCGTTCCGCCAGCCGGCCGGCCACGATCCCGATCACCCCCTTGTGCCAGCCACGATCTGCCAGCACGACCGCCGCATCCCCTTCCGGATCGAACTGTTCCTTGGCCTGCTTCGCGGCCGCGAGCTGCAGGCTCCGTTCCTCCGACTCCCGCTGCGTGTTGAGTTCGTGAAGGTAGTCGGCCAGCGAGGCTCCCCGCGCCGCGTCGTCCGTGACGAGCAGCTCGATGCCGTTGGCGGCCGTGGCCATCCGGCCGGCGGCGTTGAGCCGGGGGCCGAGCTTGAACGCGATGTGCTCGCTCTCGATCCGCGAAGCCGCGGCGAGCCCCGTGAGCTCGATCAGCCGGGCCAGGCCGGGGCCACCACGGGTGCGGAGGTTTTCAAGGCCGTGCTTTACGAGCAGCCGGTTCTCGTCGACCAGCGGCATGACGTCGGTGACCGTTCCAAAGGCCGCCAGGCCGATCGCCCGCAGGAGCGCCTCCCGGAGCCGGGGCGTCACGCGGGAGGAGCCGCTCGCCCGCGTGGCGATCGCCCACGCCAGTTTGAAGGCCACGCCGGCCCCGCAGAGGCCGCCGAATGGATAGGCCGTGTTGGGGAGGCGGGGGTGCACGAGCACGTCGGCCGCGGGCAGGGTGGCGGCGAAGTTATGGTGGTCGGTGATGATCAGCTCCAGCCCGAGGTCGCGGGCATGCTTCGCCTCCGCGACCGCCGTGATCCCGCAGTCGACCGTGACCACGAGGCTCACGCCCTGCGCCGCCAGCGCCGAGAGCGCCTCGGCGTTGAGGCCGTAGCCCTCTTCCTGCCGGCTCGGCACATACCACGCGGGCTTGGCGTCGAGCGCCTCCAGGCAGCCGACGAGGATCGCGGTGGCGCACATGCCGTCGGCATCGTAGTCGCCGTAGATCGCGATCTTCCGGCCGGCCTTGGCGGCGGCCAGGATCCGCTCGGCGGCCTCGGGCACACCGGGGAGGGTTTCGGGGTCGCGGAGGTCGGCGAGCGTGCCGTCGAGAAACGACTTGACGGCGGCGGGATCGGTGACGCCCCGGGCCACGAGCAGGCCGGCGACGATACTCGACACGCCGGAGGATCGCTCGAGAGCCGCCACGGCGGAGTGGTCGTGCGGACGGATGTGCCAGCGCTTCGGCATCGGGAATCCCTTCCGCGGCTCGGATGAACGCTGGCAGTATAGGAGCCGGGCGGGGCCCCCGAAACACGCTATAGTATCGGCCCACTCCCCGGAGATTTCCGATGCCGGTCGTCGACATTCCGCTCCCGCTGCTGGCCGCAAAACCCAAACGCGGCGATGTGCCCAGCGACAAGGTGCTCTGCGAGTTCTGTACCGCCAAATGCTGCCGGTACTTCGCCCTGCCGCTGGAGACGCCGACCACCCGCGAGGAGTTTGAGTACATCCGCTGGTTCCTCCTCCACGAGCATGCCACCGTGTTCACCGAGGATGGGGATTGGTACGTCTGCGTGCACACCGTCTGCAAGCACCTGCAGGACGACCACCGCTGCGGCATCTACGAGACCCGCCCGCAGATCTGCCGCGAGTACACGACGAAGGACTGCGAGTACGAGGATGACTGGGTCTACGACCAGTACTTCGAGACCTGCGAGCAGGTCGAGGAATACATGGACGCCGTGCTCGGCCCCGGTGGCGAGCACGTGGGTGATGGCCGAAAGAAGAAGAATCGCCGGAAGTCGATCCGCAGCCCGAAGCCCACCCTCCTCCCGATCCTCTAAAAAGGTGTCAGCCACCAAATCTGGATAAGATGATTTACCAGGTTTCCCAGTGTGCCCAGATTTGGTGGCTGACACCTTTATGATCGAGCCACGCACGCTCAAGGGATTTCGCGATCACCT
>CAJBSQ010000142.1 GCA_903958265.1 uncultured Planctomycetaceae bacterium | reverse complement strand
GCGATCTCGCGGCGCAGCCCAGGTGTGGAACCTGCGGCGGAACCAGTGGCGGACGATGCGATCATGGCAGGTGGAACGGGCGGTTAGGGGGCGATGGAGGGCGTGTCGTCGTTCTCGAGTTGCCGCGGCTGCGCTGGCCGCAGTGGCGTGAGCGGGCGGGCCCGTGGGGGCGGGGCAGCCTGCTGCATCGCGGTGCTCGCGGCGACCGTCTGCAGAGCGCCGGCGTCTGCGGAGAGCCGCAGCGCGATGCCACGGTCGACCGGCTTGACGGAGAACTGCACCGTGGTCGTGTCTTTCTCACCGGCCTGCTTCGCGATCTCGCCGAGTAGGTCGCCCTGCGGATCGTCGGGGTTGAAGGCCTGCATCATCCGCGCGGCGTAGCCGACCAGGCTGGCGAGCGAGAGATCGACGTTCGTGATGGGCAGGGCGTCACCATTCGGCTTGCCGCCGGCCGCGAGCGCGGCTGCCAGCCGCTTGGGCACGTCGCCGCCGACGAGCACGTAGGCATACTGTGGCGTGACGGCAAGCGTGAGCTTCACGCTGTCGCCGAGTCGGTCTGCGGCAGGCAGCGCCGAGACGTCCACCGTGATCTCGTGGAGCGTGGCGTCACCCTGCTTGCCGGCGTCGAAGGTCACTTTCACGGAAGGAGGCAGGGCATCGGCCTTGCCGAGCCGCTCCTTCACCTTCTTCTCCAGGGCAGCGCCATCCTTCACCTTCATGCCGAGCGTGACGGCCGGCAGCGGCTGCGTGGCATCGGCGGCACTGGTGTCGATGGTCAGGCCGGCGTCGATCGCACCCGAGTCGAGCATCGCGGCGACCAGGTCGCGGAGCAGGTTGGTGACCACGCGATTCGCGGGATCGTCGTCGGCCGGCTCGAGCGCCTGGTCGAGGGCGGCCCGCACGGCGGCCTGCCCCTCCGCGGGCACGGTGGCCGCGTAGTGGCCCCGCACGGCCGCAGCTTTGCCGTCGGTGGTGGCCGGGGCGCCGACGGTCGAGACGGCCCTGTTGGCGTTGTCGGCGTTGCCCCAGCCGGCGTTGATCCAGCCGGCCGCCTTGACGGCGACGGGCGTGAGCACGGACGTCAGGTCGAGCATCATCTTGTCTCCAAGCTTGTCGACGGCGAACCCGAATACGATGGTCTCCACATCCTCCAGCCGTTCGAGCCCGGCCTGGAGCTGTGCTGGGTCCATCGCCTGCCCTTGGGCCGCGGCGTTCCGGGCCGCCTCGTCGAGCAGCGCTTTGAGCCGGTCCCGCATCTCGGCGGGCATCCGGCTGGGGAAGAGCTCGATAGCCAGCGAATAGTCTCTGGTGAGCGGCTCGATCACGGTGAGCGGATCGTCGATGCCGACGGGATCACCCGGCTGCGAGAAGATCGCCCAGCCGTCCTTCTCGACGATTTCGAGCGGCGGAGCCCCAGGGGCGGCGATCCGGCGGACGCCATCGACCTCTTCCACCGGGCCGATCATGCCCTGCACCGCCCCCAGCAGCTTGTCGAGATCCTTGACGGGCAGAAAGGCATGCGCCGTCGGCAGTGGACCGCCGGACGACGTGATCACCACGCCGATTGGCCGCTTGACGTCGAGCCCGGCCAGCCCCTTGCCCTGCGTGGCCAGCAGGATGAACGACTCCGCGAAGCCGGCCAGCGTGGGGTTGCCCACCTGCTCGCCGACCCACGTGAGCTGCTCGCGGAGATCGGCGTAGCCGTCGGCAGCAACGACCGCGATCACCTCGGGCTTGTTGGCCGCATCAGCGACCGCGCCAGAAGCGACCAGGCAGGTGGCGACCAGGCAGGCGGCGGCGATGCTCCAGTCGGGACGGGAGCAGAAACAGGATCGCATGGGAGACCTCGATCTGGGCCGAAGAGGGGACACGATTCGGAGCAATGACCGCCGAAGTTTATCAGAACCGGTTGAAAACCTGTATTCTAAAGCGACCATCAGATGGAGCCACCGTTTTCGCATCGTGAGCCCGATCTCGAGACGCTGTTGCGCTCGCCCCGCTCGCCGCGGCTGCGACTGCAGGGGCTGCTCTACCTGCTGACGTGCCTGACCACGTTTGCCGCCGGCGCGGCTGGCTGGCAGCCGCTGGTGATGGGGCTCGACGACATCGCCCCGGCCATCGCGGCCCACTGGCCGCGGGGCCTCGCCTATGCGGCGGCCGTGATGGCCGTGTTGAGCGCCCACGAGGCCGGGCACTTCATCGCCGCGAGGCTTCACGGCATCCCGGCCACGCTGCCGTTTTTCATCCCGGTGCCGGTGCTGCTCACCGGCACGCTCGGCGCCGTGATCGGCATGGAGGGTGCTCGGGCCAATCGCCGCCAGCTCTTCGATATCGCCGTCGCCGGGCCACTCGCGGGGCTTGTCCTCGCCGTGCCGCTGCTGGCGGTCGGCCTGCTCGCCGGTGGTCCCGACGGCGACAATCCCTTCGCCATGCCGCCGCTTGCCCGGTGGGTTCAGGGGCTCGTGCGGCCCGATCTGCCCGCCACTGCCGCCGTGCCGCCCAACGCCCTGTTCATGGCGGGCTGGGTCGGGCTGCTCGTCACGGGACTCAACATGCTGCCCCTGAGCCAGCTCGACGGCGGCCACATCTGCCGAGCCGTATTTGGCCGTGCCGGTAACTGGGTGGCCCGCGGCGTGCTGCTGTCGGCGATTGCCGCGGTGGTGATCGCCGGCCGCTACAACTGGGTGGTGATGCTCGTGCTCGTCACGCTGATGGGCGTTGACCACCCGCCGATCAACGACGACGGTCGGCCGCTCGGGCGGATCCGCACGGCCCTCGGGCTGGCGACGCTCCTGATCCCGATCCTCACCTTCATGCCCGAGCCGCTGCGGCTGGACTGAGAGAAGCAACCGGGAAATTGCATTCCGGCGAACCGGAGGCTATCTCTCACCGTAGTGTCGGGTGGGTGTTCGACCCGCCCTCGTGCTTCAGCAGGCTTTCTTCGCCGGGGTTCTTATGTCTGCCCGCCATGCCTCACGTCCGCCGGCACATCGCCGCCGCGCTGCAAGCCGCAACCGGCTGCGGCTGGAAATGCTCGAGCCGCGGCTGGTGCTCACGCAGCCGTGGGTGGCGATCGGCTCCGACTTCGGGCCCGGCAGTACGCCCCTCATCCGGCTCGTCGAAGCGGAGACCGGCGCGGTGGTGGCCCAGACGCTGGCCTTCGAGGAGGCCTTCGCAGGGGGCACGCGGGTGGCCATGGGCAACGTCGATGGCCGGCCGGGCGACGAGATCATCGCCGGGTCGGGCCTGGGCCGCATGGGCGAGATCCGGGTGTTCACCATCGAGAGATCAGGGGCGAGCACCTCGTTGCGGGAGCTGACCGGCTACCGGCTGCGGCCGTTTGGTGATTCCTATTTCGGCGGCGTCGAAGTGGTCGCTGGCGACGCCAATGGCGACCGGCACGCCGACATCATCGCAGCGCAGTCGCGGGGATCGCAGGTGAGCGTGTTTCTGTCGCCCGTGTTCGACGCGGCGATCTCGCCCGTGCCCTCCCTGACCTTCCGGGCGTTTGGCCCGACCTACCTCAGCGGCGTGCGGGTGGCGGCCGGCGACTTCGGCACGTTCGACAACGGCCGGCTCGTCGATGCAACGCAGCCCGACGACAAGGTGGAACTCGCCGTCGCGGGCGGCACCGGCGGGCAAGCGGTGGTCAGGATCTACGATGTGTCGGCGGCGGCGCCGAGCATCGTCGATACGATCAGGCCCTTCGCGTCGCGGACGACCGGTGGCTTCTCGGTCGCCGCAGGCCGCTACGACACCGATTCGATCGACGACGTGATCATCTCGGCAGGCAACGGCGGCCCCGGCACGGAGGTCTACGACGGCCGCGTGGGCTCGGCGGAGAATCCGCGGCTCGCCAGTTTCTCGGCGTTCACGGGGCTGTCGCGGCCGAAGGCCGCCGTGTTTGCCGCCGGCGTCGATCGCAACGGCGACGGGCGGATCGACGGCTTCGCGGGCATGCAGGGGGCGGCCGGCAGGGGAGGGGCCAGCGGCCTGGCGTTCCTCTCGCAGGCAGGCAGCCGCACGCAGGCGTTCGCGAGCCTGGCGGGCGCCGCGCGGCTGGCGGCGCCGCCTATGTCCTCCACCGACTTCGTGACCACGCTCACGGGCATCCGGTATCGCGTCACGCAGGGAGGCAGCGGCACGGTGCCGGCGTCGGGCCAAAAGGTTTCGACGCACTACACGGGCTGGCTGCTCGACGGCTCGAAGTTTGACAGTTCGCGGGACCGGGGCACGCCCTTCGAGTTCACGCTCGGCACGGGCGCGGTGATCGCGGGCTGGGACCAACTGATCGCGGAGATGAAGCCGGGCGAGCGGCGGACCGCGATCATCCCCGCGAACCTCGCCTACGGCTCGACGGCGCGGCCGGGCATCCCGGCCAACTCGACGCTGGTGTTCGACATCGAGCTCCTTTCGGCGACGTGATCACTCGCGGCTGATCGTCACGGTGAGCTCGCCTTCGTTGTCGGCGAGTTGCGTCCAGTCGTCGGCGCAGCGGAGAAAGAGCTGGCCGGCGGAGGGAGCCATGAACGTGGCCGCCGCGCCGAGCGGGAGTTCGGTGGTGAGCGTGAAGTCGTGAAACACCGCGGCCACCAGCCGGCCGCGGCCCGCGTCGCCGTCGGCGTCGCAGGGCTCGCCCGCCTTCGTAGTCCGCCACGTTCCCGGGGCCGCGATTATGTAGGCCAGATCCTTCTCGACCGTGACGCCGCTGGCCTGCCAGCCCCGCGCCGCCCGCACCGTGGCCGTGATCCGGGCCCCGGCCGCGAGCGGTCGAAACCTCGCCTTCCAGGGCCAGGCGGCGAGGTCGGCGCGATAGCCGTTGCCGACCGTCTCCAGAAAGCGGTCGTATTCGAACGCCACTTCGCCGGCGACCGGACCGTACACCGCCTCGAACGATGCGCCAGGCCGCTGCTCCATCAGCGCGATGGCCAGCGGCGTGAAGCGATCGGCATAGTTGGGGTTGGAGGCGAGCAGATGGCAGAGGGCCCAGCGCCAGGCGTAGTCCTGCCAGGAGCCGGCGGCCGCCCGGTCCGGCCCGGTGATTTCGGCGAGCGTCCGCCGGGGTGAGGCATGTTGCAGGTAGCCCATCACGACCGGGTCGATCTCGACGGCCGGTTCGCCATCCCGCCAGTAGTTGCCCAGTTCGGCCACTCCCTCGGCCAACCACGTGGGGCCCGTCGATCCGAAGGTGAGGTGGCAGAAGCCATGCACGCACTCATGCTGGATCACGCCGTGGTCGGTGCAGGAATAGAGCTCGGCCCGCCGGTTCGGTCCGAGCGACGTCGTGAAGCAGACGCCCTCGCGGCGCCGGATCTTCTCGACGCCCATCGGCTCCTGGAGCATGCCTCGCGGCCAGGCTGCGAGATCGCGGACGATGAATCCCTCGACGACGCCGGTGGATTTTCGGCCAAAGAAGCGTTCGAGCAGCCCGACCATCCGCTCGAGTTTGTCGCGGATCACCGCCCACTCGCGGTCGGAGACGTCGGTGAGGAAGGCGAAGTGGGGGGAGCGGACGAGCCGCGGCTCGGTCGGGGGCTCGGCGGAGAGCGAGCGGTACTTGTTTTCGAGAGCGTCGT
Source organism: uncultured Planctomycetaceae bacterium (assembly GCA_903958265.1). Classification (GTDB taxonomy): domain Bacteria; phylum Planctomycetota; class Planctomycetia; order Pirellulales; family UBA1268; genus QWPN01. The sequence continues at coordinate 2,755 of CAJBSQ010000142.1, read as the reverse complement.
CTCCGCGGGCCGCGATGGTGGTGGCGGCGGGGTTCTCCGCGACCAGCGTCTTGGCGACCACGTCACCCGTGTCGAGTCTCACGCCCTCGAGGCGGACCACGGTCGCGCCCGGCTCGATCCGGCGGAGGTCGCGGCTCTCGATCACGGCGGTCGCGCCGCCGGTGAGCTTGCAGGCGATGACCGTCTTCTTCTTGAACGGCGTGTCGGGGGGCAGTTCCACGGCAAGCCGCCCCTTGCTCGCGCGGAGCACGGCCGCGGTGACCACGCAGTCGGCCGCCGTTTTCGCCTCGGGAGGTCCATGGCTCCAGGCGACGCCGACCGTGGCGTCGCCGGCGTCGACGACGGTGATCTCCGAGACCTCGCCGTCGGTCGCGGCCCTGGCCGAGAGGCGGCAGCGGAAGCGGACGACCTGGCCGGGCTTGAGTTTCGCGGGATCGACCGGGCCGCTGATTCGCACGTTGGCGGGAAACGCGAGCAGCCGGCCGTCGGCCAGTGGCACGCTCTGCTCGTCGGCTTTCTGCACGCGGACCTCGTGCCGCCCGCCCTCGTCATCGCGGATCGTCAGCCGCCCACCGGCCACAGCCTCGACGGTGCCGGTGAGCGAGAGCCGCTCTGTGATCGTGAGCTGGGCCAGTGCGCAGGGAGAGCCAACGGTGAGGACCGCCGCCAGGACGAGTGCAAGGGTGCGAACGGAGATCACGGCGTCACCTGCTGCGAAGGCTCGTCCCGACTCGAGCAGCCTACTTGCTCGAGGCGCCGTCGGCTGGCATCGCGGTCGCCTCCGCAGCGGCGGCGGCGTTGGCGGCCTGTTCCGACTGCCGAATCTCGTCGGCCGACGGGGTCGCCGTTGCTGCAGGGCCGGCGGGACCGCCGCCGCAGCCGGCCGCCATGGCCATGAGGACGCCAGCGAACGCGGCAGAGAACCCGTTGCCCAAGGTCTGCGTCAGCCGCATGCATGTCTCCTGGCGTGATGCAAGATGCTCAGAGGTCACCGGTCGAGAGCAGCTGGCCGTCGTCGCGACGGCAGGCCCGCTCGAAGGAGACGGGATCCACTGCGTAGCTGATCCAGCGGGTCGATCCGTCGCCCCACACGAAGCAGACGCCGGCGGGATGCGATGACCCGAAGCGGCTCGAGGAGGCGGTGGCTGCTCCTCCGGTGAGCGACGGATGCTCGCGGTCTGGCTGTGGCGTGGTGGTGCGGTTGCCCACGCGGCGCACCTCGGTGTCGGCCCAGCCTGCCGAGGCGTAGGTCTCGTTCTCGTCGAACGGCGTGGAGAAATCCTTCGGGTTGGTCTGCTTCTCGCCGAACATGACCGTCTTGGAGAGGCCGTCGGTCACGTGGGCGTGGCGAACGTGACCGGCACCGGTGCGGATGATCAGTCCGGACAGGCCGGCGAACGCCGCCGCGCCGGCCGTGGGAGGGCTCTCCCTGCTGCCGCTGCTGTGGCCGACGCAGGCCGCGTAATCGGTCCGGGCTCGTCCGGCTGACTGATCGGGTGATCGTCGTGCAGGACAGTACATGATCGGGATCGGCGTCCGCCGCACCACGGCATGCCCCGCCGACGTGAAGGGCTGATCGTGGATGGTTTGGGCTTCGAGGTAGGGCAGGAGCTGATACCCCCAGTTCCACTCCACCCGATCGAGATCGGCGGGTCCGCAGCAACCGCCCTGGGCAAGCGTGGGGCCCGCCGTGCACTGCCGATGGCTCGGCTGCTGTCCTCCGGCGTTACCTTCGTAGCAGGCATCCTTGCCGGCGGCGGGAAAGCATCGCTTCGCTTCGTACGAGCGGATCGCGCCCAGCCCGAGCTGCCGCAGCGATGAGGCGCAGGTCGTCCGTCGTGCCGCTTCGCGGGCCGACTGGACGGCTGGCAGGAGCAGGCCGATGAGCGTGGCGATGATCGCGATCACCACCAGCAGTTCCACCAACGTGAAACCGGCCTCCGGCCGACACCGATCCCTGTGCATCGAGCACCCCCGGTGAATACCCCCCACGTCACTGAGTGAAGGAGACTATCATGCGAGGGCCGCGGCCGAAAATGACACTCGAGCGCCACGGGTCGAATGCGGTGCCCGCCGTCGTGAGTGGGGAACTGGCTATCTTTTCGGGCCATCTTCTGCGGTGGTGAGCGACCTCATGCCCCACGTTTCGTGGGCCCCCCTCCTCGGCCGACACGCGGCATTCTACGATTTGAGCAGTTCGTGGAGCGGCCGCGGAAGGACCGATCGTTGACGGTCTATCGTGGCCGTTTCACAATCGAATCGCCTGCTGCTTTCCGCCGCCCGCCTGCCAGGAGAATCTCGGTGCACACTCCCGCCAACTTCATCGAACTCGAAGATTCCGAGGTCTGGTCCTGCATTGCTGCGGAGCAGGTTCGGCAGCAGGACGGCCTCGAGATGATCGCCAGCGAAAACTTTACGAGCCCCGCCGTGATGCAGGCCGTGGGCAGCGTGCTCACCAACAAGTATGCCGAGGGCTATCCCGGCCGGCGGTATTACGGCGGCTGCGAGTTCGTAGACAAGGTGGAAGACATCGCTCGAGAGCGGCTCAAGGCCGTGTTTGGGGCCGAGCACGTGAACGTGCAGCCGCACTCCGGCAGCCAGGCCAACGCCGCGGTGTATCTCGCGGCGATCCAGCCGGGTGACACCGTGCTCGCCTTCGACCTCGCCCACGGCGGCCACCTCACCCACGGCATGAAGCTCAACGCCTCGGGCGTGTTCTACAAGTTCGTCCACTACGGTGTCCGCCGCGAAGACT
>CAJBSQ010000141.1 GCA_903958265.1 uncultured Planctomycetaceae bacterium | reverse complement strand
GCGTGGCATTCGCCGGCTGAACGAGCCGTCGAGTCAGACCACGGCGGGACTCGCGGAGCAGTTCCATGGAGACCGGTCCGGCGAGGTAGCCAGCCGCGCCGGCCCGCAGGGCCCGCTGCTCGTCGTCGAAGGAGTAGCCGTCGGCCACGACGAAGACACCAGACCGCGGTCCTTCTCCCGGGTGCTCGAGCGACAGCCGAACACCACCGAGATGGGGATCGACGCCACTCTGTGCCACGACGGGCTGCAGCATTTCCAGGAGGTCTAAGCCCGACATGTCGGGAAGATCGAGGCACACGAGCCAGATGTCGGCCCGGAAGCGCCGCGCCATTCGCAGCGCCGAGCGGCCATCGACGCAGAAGTGGAGCCCCAGTTCGCCGCGTCTGCCGGCGGTCACGAACTCATCGAACCCCTCGCATGCCGAAGCGACGATCACGATCTCCTGCGCGATGCTGAAGCCTCGCTCGCCGGGGCTGGCGAGTCCTGCACGGAGAATCTCGTTGAACACGGTCGGCGTCATGGTTGGCCTGGCTCCCGAATCGACTGGTGGCTGGAACGCAGTGGGGTGAATCGCTCCACCCCGTCGTCTCTCTGATCAACCGGCATCGCCGGACTATCCATCAACACCCTGCAATCCGTGCGCCAAACGCACCGCGAAATCCAAAACTTTGAACAAAGCCTGGTTTTCCCGAGGTTTATGGCGATCCGCGTGCCAGCACACGACCGTGAGCTTCTGATGCGGTGGGGCGAATCGCCCCAGGCCTGGTCGCCAGCGACCACCCGGGTGGAGCGAATCGCTCCACCCCCTCCCTCCGGCCTCGGTCGCACGCCCGGCTCGAATCCCCCCGATCAGGGAGCCGCCTTCTTCGCGGCGGCGAACTCGTCGGCCGTCAGTTCGCGGATCGTGCCGTCCTGAAACATCGCCCAGCCACCGTCCTTGGCGGCCGCTGTCTCCCAGGCCAAGAGCCGAGTGGCGGCGTCGCCTCCCTGCTTCAGCCCCGCGCCCCAGGCGGAGTCGACGGCGCCGGACAGCACGAATGGTCCCGCCACGGGGTAGAAGGGCTCCACGGTAGCGAAATCGGCCGCCGACTTCGGCAACGTCGCCTTCCCCGCCGCTGCCTGCCGGAAGAGGTCACGGAGATTCGCGAGCCCATCGGCGGCCGTGGGCTGGGCCAGTGTCTCAGGCGCAGTCTTCGAGGCGGAACAGCCCGCCCCTGCCATGAGTACCACGAGCACCATGGCGGCCGCGACCGCCGACCGCAGGATCCAGCGGGGCACGAGCATGAGTCGTCTCCTCGGGCGTGGGTTCCGGCCGATCCACCCGGAGCCCAGCGGCTCACAGCGGTCGGATGGCGGTCTAGGAAGCCTAGCGGCTCCAGCGTTCCTCGGGAAGCAGGCCCCCGGCCACACCTGGGTGGATTTGAGCCCCGAAACGCGGCCGAATAGGGGCGGCGGGTGCATTCGGTCAGTAGAATCGGCGGCATGCCGCCTGCTCATCGATACCGCTGGTTTTCCGTGCCGAT
>CAJBSQ010000140.1 GCA_903958265.1 uncultured Planctomycetaceae bacterium | reverse complement strand
CGTGCCCCTCACCCCCCTCGTCCGTGAGGACGAAGACACACGGCGTCCCCATCGCCATGGCGGGGAGGATGGCATGCAGCCGGGAGGAGATGACGAGCCTGGCGGCGGCGATGGCGTCGAGCATCGCCGCCGCCGCGCGGAATCTTTCCCTGGGGGCCAGCTCGCGACTCACCAGCGCCGTCCGATGGCCAACGCAAGGGGGCCACGCCTCCGGCAGCCCCGACATCCGCGTCAGCAGGCCACCGACAACGTCGGTGTTTGCCATGCCGGCCTGCTGACGCAGCCGCTGTGCATCGGCGGAACCGGCCTGGGCGGGGGGCAGCGTCCGGAAGAAGTGCCCCCGGAACGGATCGACCAAGAGCACCTCCTTCCGTGTCGACCGCGGCCGCGGAGGGAGGGTCATCGTCAGGCAGCCGGAGAAGTAGGCCTCGATCCCGGCCGCCCGGAGAAAGCGCATCGTGGCGAGGTCACGGCAGCCGATGGGCTCGTGCCGACGCAGATAGGCCAGCGACGCGTCGGTCACCATCGCCGCCCGAGCCGGCCCCGTCGTGACATGGAAGGACAAGAACAGGGGGATGACGTTCGGCGGCGGTGGCCAGTGCTCCGGGCGCTTCATCCACCAGCCGTTCATGATCAGCTTGATCGGCCCGGCCGAGGCAATCGCTCCCAGGTGCTCCCGCTCCACTAGGCAATCGACCCGGGGGAGGAATCGTTGGGCCGCGAGAGACTGGATGGCGTCGCCGACGTTGCCGGACGTTCCGTGGACAAGAAGTCCATACTTCACGGCATAGCCCCCGGAGATCAGCGCTCGGCGCGCTGCGGTGATCGCCCTGCGGGGCGGAAGCGGTTGAAGGAGTTGTAACGGAGTTCCATCATAATTATCGGATTTTTGCCAAAATTTTAGACCGGCGCATGGTGCGGTGGCAAGCACCGCGGCCGATGCTTGACGCCGGGTGATCGACGGCCTGCGCCCACCGGGCAACGGCGACGCGCTGTTCGCTTGGTCGGGGGGGGCTGCGATCGACGCACACCCTCGTCCGCCACTTCGACCGATTCGTGCCGGGGGCGTTCGGCGTCCGCGCCGCCGTGCGCATCGTGGGACTGGAGCGGGAGGCGTCGGACACGGTGCGGAGGGACGGCGAGGAAGACGCGTTCGCGGCGCTTCGAGCCGAGGGCATCGAGGCGATCGTGGTGCGCACCGACGCCCGCACTCGAGGCGTGATCGATCCGGAGATCGGCGTGCTCCCCATCGTCGCCGCGGCGCTTCACGCCGTCAGTGCCGACAGCACCATCGGGGTCCACGCCCGCAGTTGGGACCTCATCGCCCAGCAACGCTTTCCGCGGCCCGGCCCGGCCCTGCCAGACCTGCTTTGCGGCGATGCGTTCGCCGTACGGGCCGACGGCGGGTCGACATCGCCGCCGGTGATGGCCGGCGCCCTCGTCGGCCATCCGGCGCTCGCTGCGGCAGTCTCCGACTGCCGTCGTGTTCCCCGGCCCTTGCACCCCTGCGGCCGATGCCCGGGGTGCACGCTCTTGGCGCTGGCGTTCGCGGCCCGCGGGCTTCCATCGCCACGGAGTCGCCGGCGGCTGTCCGTATGGGGGCCACAGCGTCTGGCCGGATTCGGCCATCCCGCTCACGGCGGCCGCACTGTCGTTATTCTCCGGGCGCTTCGGCGTCGGCCTCGTTTCGGGGGGGACACCGCATGGTTCCCCGCGCTTCGGCTTTTCCCACCCGGCCATCCTCGACACACTGGTGTCCAACGATTGCTTCCGCGTCGTCACCGACGGAGGAGCCTTCGGGCGGACGGACAAGGTCGAGGCCCTCCTGCCGTTCCCCGAGGCGATCGAGGGAATCAAGACCTGCTGGGAGGGGGACGATCCCTCCCGCAACTGCGGACGCTGCCAGAAGTGCGTCATCACCCGGCTGAATTTCCTCGCTGCCGGCATGCCGAATCCCCCCTGTTTTGACACCCCCCTTTCTCTCGACCACATCGCCGCACTGCCCATGCCCGACCTCAGTGCTGTACCGGCTCTGTTCCAGGTCTGCTGGAATGAGATGCACCAGCGCCGCTGCACCGGACCGGAGATGACGCTTTTGGAACGCCGCCTCCGCAGGGTTCCCCCCGGCCGGAGCCTGCTTACCTTGTTGCGGAAGCGAAGGAAATCCTGATCGATCAGAGAACCCACCGATGCCCTGCCCGGACGCCGATCACGATCGAGTCGGAAACGCCTCACCGGGCGGTTCCAGTCCGTCGATCTCGGTCGTCATCCCCTGCTACAACGCCGCCCCGTTCCTCCGGCCGGCGATCGAATCGATCCTCGGGCAAACGCGGCCGGCAACCGAGGTGATCGTTATCGATGACGGCTCGACCGACGACTCGGCGCGGATCGCGTCATCCTTCGGACCGGCCGTGCGGGTCATCCGCCAAGAGAACCAGGGCGAATCAGCTGCCCGCAATCGTGGCATCGAGGCCGCGACGGGCGACTGGGTTGCCTTCCTTGACGCCGACGATCTCTGGTTGCCGACGAAGCTCGAGCGTCAGGCCGAGCTGATCCGCTCCGCGACAGCAGATGTCGTCTGCGTGACCTGCCAGTTCGTTCTTTT
>CAJBSQ010000139.1 GCA_903958265.1 uncultured Planctomycetaceae bacterium | reverse complement strand
GCAGATCACCGGCGACGAGCAGGCGACGGCCATCGCCGCCCGCACACCACGGGCGGGCTACGAGATTCCGAAGGTGTGATGCGGTGCTGATGCCGAAAGGATAGTCCGGCAGCCTGGCGGCTTTGTCATGACATGGCGTCTGGCAGCGGTCAGAGGCTGCGGATGTCGATCGCGGGCAACTCGTCGGGTGAGGCCTGAAAGATGTCCCGGTTGTCGAGGACTTGCACGAGTTCGGCCCAGTCAGTGGGCGGCCCCCGGGCGGGCGACACTGGCGGGGCCCTGAGCGGTTCGCCGAGGTGGGTCAGGATCTTGCGGATGGGCCCTGGGCGCCTTCAGAGCATTCGATCGTAGTCAGCGTGCGTGCCGAACAGGATTGGGACGGGAGCCGTTTTTTCACGGCTACCGAAAATCGCTCCCGTCCCCGATTTCTCGCGAGAGGCGACGCTGGGAATCCTCACATCGCCCTCTCGCTGCCGTCATCCTCCAGCACCGTCTCGAGCGGCACGCACATGCCTGCGGCAGCATCCGCCCTCGACTGCTCCATGAGTTGGTCGAGGCGGCCGCTCGCCGCATCGGCCGTCATCTGCCGATCCCAGTCGTCGTCAACGGTAGGATGCAGCATAGCCATAAGTTCGCAGTATTCGCGCGGACTCAGAGATTCGATTGCGGCCTTTATTTCGGTAACTGTCGTCATGGAGTCAGCCTACCACCCCGCGCTTACGCCAAGCAATGCGAATCCCTCGGCTCGTTATCGTACCGCCCCCGCTGGGTGGAGTTGGTGATAGCACGCGACCCAAGAGAGTATACAGAAGTATATGTATTTGGTCGATCCCAAAGGATAGCCCGGCCAATGGCACATCCGGCACCATGACCGAGCTGATGCGCGGCTCGTGAGCTGCGTGCTTCGGCCTCCCGGGTTTCAGAAGGTGGTTTCCAGAGCGCGTGCCTTTCCCCCCTGGAGTAGAGTTTTTCTTACCGTCGGCGGGGCGTCATTGCCTGCTTGGTCAGCAGCCGGCAGGAAGACGCCGTCGGTCACTCAAGGCCCGGAGATGCACGTAGTGGTTGAGCGCCGAGCCGAAACGGTGCAGGAAGGAGACGATTGACATGACGAACGTGCACGGCTGGTTTGATACGGGGCTTGCCGGTCTGGCGGGCGGATGGATAACAGGTGTTTTCCCGGGAATATCGGCCCGCGGAGAAACCGCTCTCGGAATCACCATCGCATGATCAATGGCCGCCAGATCATCGGCATCGGAGAGGTTCTCTGGGATGTTTTTCCCAGTGGCGCCGTGTTCGGAGGCGCGCCGGCCAATGTCGCCTGCCACGTTGCGGGGCTGGGCGGTTGGGCCGGCATGGTGAGCGCGGTGGGTGCCGATCGGCTGGGCCGCGCAGCGGTGGCGGAGCTGCAGGCCCGAGGTGTGGACTCTCGCCACGTGCAGGTCTCCCCGCCGCATCCCACGGGCACGGTGGATGTGTCGCTGGATCCCGCCGGCGTGGCGTCGTATGGGTTTGCGGCTGATACCGCCTGGGACCATCTGCTGTGGGAAACGCCGCTGGCCGACCTGGCTCACTCGTGCGCCGCTGTCTGCTTCGGCACGCTCGGCCAGCGGTCGAGCGAGTCGCGGAGGACAATCTGCCGCTTCGTCGCAGCGACGCAGCCCTCGGCCCTGCGGGTGTTCGACGTAAACCTGCGGCAGGATTTTTACTGCCCCGAAACAATCCTGGAATCGCTGGCGTTGGCCACCGCGCTCAAGCTCAATGCCGAAGAACTGCCGGTCGTCGCCGCCGCTTGTGGGATCGCCGGCACGTCACCGCTGGGCACATTGCAGGCGATCAGGCAGCGTCACGGCCTACGGCTGGCCGTGCTCACGCTGGGAGCGGAGGGATCGATGATCGTGGCGGATGGCGAGGTGTCGGAACAGCCGGCCACGGTCGTGGAGGTCGTCGATACCGTGGGTGCCGGCGACGCCTTCACCGCGGCCGTGGTGCTGGGACTGCTGCAAGCACTGCCGTTGGCCGTGATCCACCGCCATGCCGCGAGCGTGGCGGCATGGGTGTGCACGCAGCAGGGGGCGACGCCGAAAATCACTGCGGCGCTCAAGGCCCCGGCCGCGGCGGACCCGGGCAGCGGAGCCAGAGCGGGCTGATCGGACCCAGCGTGAGTACAGCTCCCGCACCCAGCAGCACGATGAAGAGACCGATCACCCCGGCGAGGGAGCTTCCCGACGTCAGAAGAAAACTCGCGGTGATCGCCAGGAGCACGGCGGCGGTGCATCCGGGCAACAGCGTCTGCCACCATCCCTGCCGCCACGAGGTGCGCCAGGCGGCCATGGCGACCAGCAGGTAGCAACAGAGGAAGCCAAGGACCCCGAAACTGCCGGCGCTGTCAAAAATCTGGCTGGCATGCAGACCACGCAGAAGCAGCCCACAGCAGATCGAAATCACGATGCCACTGCAGGCGGCGAGGGCGGCGACAGGGGTGTGGAGTCGTGGATGGATGCCAGCCAGGTAGGCGGGCAGCAGTCCCCGGCCGGCCAGGGAATACACGACCCGGCCACAGGCCATCAGGTTTGCGAGGGTCGCGCCAAAGAAACACAGAAATCCGCCCAAGCCGATCAGGGCACCGGCACCGGGGCGTCCCATGTGATCGGCCAGGAGCACCAGCGCGGTGTTTTCTCCGCGTTGAGAGGCCGGCAGCCATGCCAGGCCGAGGTTGAGTACGAAAGCCCAAAACAAAAACAGGCAGCCTGAGATCCAGACGGATGTCCGCAGCGCCCGCGGCACGGTTCGCAGTGGGTCGACCGCTTCCTGCCCCAGGGTGGCAGTGCTCTCGAAACCGACAAAGCTGAGCACCGCCAGCACCATGCCATTCTGAAGGGTGCTGAAGCTGTCGGCGGTCTGGAAGAAATCGATCGTAGTAACCGAGTGTTGAACCCGTAGAAGAATCAGCCCGCACATCGCGATGATCACGAGCACAGAAATCGATTCGGAGGCCAGCATCGTCATGGCCGAGAGCCCAGCGCCACGGCGTGCTAGGGCCAAGCAGAACAGCCCTCCGGCAAGCACGCCGGCCAGAGTGGGCACTCCGAAACCCAGCCGCCCGCAAAACAGATCAAGGTATTGTCCGAAGACCGCAAGGCAGCAGATGCTGCTGCCGGCGTAGCCCAACAGCAGGGTCCAGCCAGCCAGGTTGCCCAGGCGATCGCCCAGACCGTCGCGCACATAGCAGGCGATGCCCTCGGCGGTGGCCGGAAGCTGCCGAAAGAGGATCAGTGTTTCGGTGACCAGGAGCACCACCAGGAAGGCCGCGAGGTAGCACAGCCAGGTGCTGTTGCCGGCGCTGGCGATGATCTGAGGGATGTTGATCACCGCCGTGCCCGACAGGCCGATCGCGGCGATGCCCTGGGCGGTCACGGCCAGTGGCCCCAGGCAGCGGCGCAGCGCAGCGGGGTGGTACGGTTCCGGTGTCGTCGCATTCGCCCGCGGGCTGCTCGGTGAGCGGATCATGCCCACGGGATACCGGGGAAGAGTGCCCACGGCAAGCCTGCTGCCAGTTTTGAACCCGTGGGTGCACGTATCCACAGCCTCTAACCACTGCCTGACGCGAAGCATCGACGCCAGCCACCAGGCCGCCGGCTTCGGAGACACTCCGCGCCGACGGTAAGAAAAACGCCACTGCAAGGGAGAAAGGCGGGCGTTGCGGGTGTCGCCTGTTCTGGCCCAGGAGACGGGGCATGCGGCTCACGATCCGCCCATCAGCTCGGGATCGGTTGCCGACGTGCGATTGGCCGGGCTATCCTTATGAGCTGATGCGGGAGTCTCCCGGCGGCGTGTATGGCTACACCGAACTGTCCACCGTCGAGGGTATCGGTGGCGTTCTTC
>CAJBSQ010000138.1 GCA_903958265.1 uncultured Planctomycetaceae bacterium | reverse complement strand
GCCGTGAAGAGCTTTCCGTCGAACACCCGGCTCGCCAAGGCGGTCGCCAAGCAGGGGCTGGCGATCGAGACGTCGATCTCGCCGAAGGCCGATCTGGCCCGCTGGATCCGCACCTGGGCGCAGGCCCGCCACGGCCTCACGCTCGCGCCGGCCACGGCCCAACGGCTGCTGGAACGGCTCGGCGGCCAGCTCGGCCAGATCGATCAGGCTCTCGCCCGGCTCGCCTCCGCCACCGATCCGCGGGCCAAGGGGACCACGATCGAACCCGATGCGATCGACGACTTCGCCGGCTCGCCCCAGGAGCGAACCGCCTGGGGCATGATCGACGCCGCGGCCGGCGGCGACACGAAGCGGGCAATCCGCGAGCTTGGCGACCTGATCGATTCCGGCGAAAACCCGGTCGGCATCGCCGCGCAGATCGCGGCGGTGCTCCGGCGGCTCTCGACCGCCGCCCGCCTCCTCGCCCTGCCGGCCAACGAGGGCCGGCCCGCGGGCGTGGAGCAGGCGCTCCGCGAAGCGGGCGTGGCCGCATGGCCCAAGGCGCTCGCCCAGGCGAAGGAATCGCTCCAGCAGCTGGGCCCGCGCCGCGCGCGACGGCTGCCGGTGTGGCTCCTCGACCTCGACCTCGCGCTCAAGGGGGAGGCTTCCCGGGGACTGCGCGCGAGGCTGGCACTGGAGCGGCTGTTCTGCAAGATGACTCGCGGCGGCGAGGCTGCCGGCCGCAGCCAGCCGCCCGTTTCCCGCCCGACCGGAGCCCGTTCGTGAACACCGACCAGCATCCCGATCCCCGCGACGTCTGGGACAACCCGCTCTCCTCCCGGTACGCGTCGGCCGAGATGACGCGGCTCTGGAGCGACAACCACCGCTACATGCTCTGGCGGAAGACCTGGCTGGCGCTGGCCGAGGCCGAGGCCGAACTCGGCCTCCCGATCTCGCAGGGGCAGCTTGCCGAGATGCGGGCCCACCTCGCACCGATCGACTTCGCCAAGGCGGCCGAGTACGAGCGGCGGATGCGGCACGACGTCTTCGCCCACCTCCACGCCTTCGCCGACGACTGCCCGTCGGCGCGGCCGATCATCCACCTCGGTGCGACCAGCGCCTTCGTGACCGACAACGTGGACCTCATCCTGATACGGGAGTCGCTCGACCTCGTCGCGGCGCGGCTGGCCACCGTGATCGAGCGGCTCGCAGCCCAGGCCGTGGCCACGAAGGGCATCGTCTGCCTCGGCCGCACGCACCTCCAGCCCGCGCAACCCACCACGATCGGCAAGCGGCTCTGCCTCTGGATCCACGATCTGATCCTCGACCTCGAGGAAGTCACCCACCGCCGCAAGCTCCTGCGGGCCCGCGGCGTGAAGGGCACGACCGGCACCCAGGCAAGCTTCCTGGAACTCTTCGGCGGTGATCACGCGAAGGTCCGCCGGCTCGACGAACTGGTGGCGCAGAAACTTGGCTTCCACTCGTCGTACGAGGTGACCGGCCAGACCTACACGCGGAAGGTCGATTCGCAGGTCTGCGCGGCGCTCGCGGGTGTCTCGGAGTCGACGCACAAGGCGGGCAACGACCTTCGGCTGGCCGCCGCCTGGGGCGAACTCGAGGAGCCGTTCGAGAAGGACCAGGTCGGCTCCTCCGCGATGCCCTACAAGCGGAACCCGATGCGGGCTGAGCGGATGTGCGGCCTGGCGCGGTTCGTGATGGGCCTCGCGGCCACGGCGGGCCAGACAGCCGCCGTGCAGTGGATGGAGCGGACGCTCGACGACTCGGCTCCGCGGCGGCTCGTGCTGCCGCAGGCCTTCCTGGCCACCGACGCCCAGCTCGTGATCTACGCCAACGTCGCTGGCGGTCTGGTCGTCCTCCCCGGCGGCATCCGCCGAAACCTGGAGGCACACCTTCCCTTCCTCGCCAGCGAGAAGATCCTGATGGCGGCGACGACGGCCGGCGGCGACCGCCAGACGCTCCACGAGGCGCTCCGCACCCACAGCCATGCGGCCACGGCGCGGATCCGCGAGGGCCATGCCAACGACCTGCCGCAGCGGCTTGCGGCCGACCCGCTCTTCCAGGGCATCGACATCGCGGGGGCGATGAAGCCCGACGAACTCGCCGGCCGCGCGGAGCGTCAGGTCGAGGAGTTCGTTGCGGAAGCGGTGGAAGTCGCCCTCGCCACCTGCCTCGCCCGCGGCCCCGAGTCAGCGCTCAAGGTCTGACACGCCGCCACCGCGAACCTCGCACGCGAGGCGATCGTGAAGGTGGCGACACCTCCTCACCCCACCATCGCCGTGACGTCTCCAGGCCACGATCGATCGCATCCATCCGACGATGCTCGTAGCACGAGCGCCGACCTGTCGGGGCGGGCGTCGAGTTTCGGATTTGGCAACGCCGCCCCGTCGCCGCTTCCGGATCTCGCTGTAGGATCGCTCGTGGGCGATTGCCGGATCGAGCGGCTGATCGGTCGCGGCGGGATGGGCAGCGTCTACGAGGCGCGGCAGGGAAGGCCGCAGCGGCTCGTCGCCGTGAAGGTGCTTCGCGGCGCGGGCGTGTCGCCCGATGCCATGCAGCGGTTCGAACACGAGACGGAGGCGCTCGCGAGCCTGCGGCACCCGGGCATCGCCCACCTCTACACCGCCGGGGTCACCGCGGGCCCGGCCGGCGGGCTCCCCTTCCTGGTGATGGAGCTGATTCCAGATGCCCGCTCGATCACGGCCCACGCCGCCGCCGACGACCTGCCCGTGCGACAGCGGGTGGAACTGTTCGTGGGCGTCTGCGAGGCGGCCGCCCACGCCCATCGTCAGGGACTGATTCACCGCGACATCAAGCCGGGCAACATCCTCGTCGAACCCGGCGGGGTCGTGAAGCTGATCGACTTCGGCATCGCCATGATGTCGCCGCGGCAGGACGACCCGCAGGCGAGTGCCGACGACGCCCGCCTGAACCGCTATGCGGGCACGCCGCAGTACATGAGCCCCGAGCAGTTTCACGAGTCGCGGGGCGACCTCGATCCTCGGTCCGACGTCTATTCGCTCGGACTGGTGCTCTACGAACTCGTCTCGGGCAGCCGCCCGTACGACGTGGCGAGCACGCGGCTCACCGAGTCGGCCCGCGTGGTCGCCGAAGCGCAGCCCCGCCCGCTCCCGGCGTCGATCGAGCGCCCGCTTGCGCGGGTGATCCTCAAGTGCCTGGAGAAGCAGCCGTCGCTCCGCTACCCCGATGCGGCCGCGCTCGCCGCCGATCTGCGGCGATATCTCAACGGCGACGAGGTGCTGGCGGCGCCGGAACCTTTCTGGGAGGCGGTGGTGCGGATCGGACGCCGGCACCGGGCGGCGATGACGGCGGCGACCGTCGCGCTGCTGGCGCTGGCCACCGCCGCGGCCGGCATCTCGCTGTTCGCGCTCCGGACCCACCGGGCCGAAGAGGTCGCCCGCCGCGAGGCGGCGCGGGCTCGCGAGCAGGCGCGGGCGACGCAGCAGCTCGCCGACCATCACGAATCGCAGTTCGAACTGGAGAAGGGACGGGTGCGGACGGCCTTCGCGCTGGCCAGCCGGGCCTACGAGAGCGGTCCTGCCTGGGAGTATGGACGGCAGATCGGTGCGGTCGTCGACTCGGCCCGCAGTGCGTGGCACCTTGTGGATCGGATCCCGCTCGCTGCCACGCCCGCCTGGATCGCGTTTCCACGCGGCCGCCGGGAGAGCCTGGTGCTCGGGTTCGCCGACCGCGTCGAACTCCACCGGCTCGACGGCGATTGCCCGATCGTAACGGCCCCCGTCGCGGGCACGACGCTGCCCTGCCCCGTCGCCGCCGACGCGCTGGCCGTCGTGGTTCCTGATGGCCGCATCCAGGTTCTTTCGCTTCCGGATCTCGCCGTGACCGCCACCTGCACCATGCCAGGCGATGTGACGTCGCTGCGAGCCAGCGCCGACGGCTCCCGACTGGCGGCGCTCAACCGCGCAGGCCTGGCGCGACTTTTCGAGATCGACGGCCGGCATGTGGCCAGCCGCACGTTTCGCCGCGCGAGCGGCAGCGGCCGGCCGGGACTGGCGATCTCGCCAAGCGGCGGGCGGCTGGTGTGGCACTCCGGGATCTGGAACGAGCCGAAGCTCCGCTGGGATGCAGCCGCCGATGAGCCGCAGCCGTTCAAACTGCCGGTGCACGACCTGGCGTTCGACGCGGAGAACGCGGTCGTGGGCGTCTGGTCGCCGTCGTCGCTGAGCGAGCGGGTGCGGCTGATCCGGTACGACTTCGAACTCGACCGGCAGCCCGACGAGACCGGCTTGGGCGCGATCGGCGTGCTCTACCGTCAGGGCACTTCGGTCGAGTGCGTCCGCGACACGGTCTCGGGCGAGACGGCGGCGGTGCTCGTCGCCCCCGATTCGGTCAGCCGGGTCTGGATGCCGATCGTCCCGCCGGAACCGTCGCCGCGGCCGCTCATCCTCATGCCGTTGCCCGAAGATGGGTACGGCTTCTCGCGGGTGCAGGCGGTGCTCGGCGAGGCGCTCTGGCCGCACGTCACCACGCCCGTCGTCATCCGCGGCTACGACGCCGTGTCCGAAACGCTGGCCATGACGGCAGGCAACGACGTCCTCGTGTTCGCAGCCAGGCCCGGGAGACTCGCGGGAAAGCCCGAGACGCCGGCCTCGGCCCTCGCCAGCAAGGCCTGTGGCACCGAGTATTGGAGTTTCCACGCCGACGGCCGGGAGACGTTTGCCTGCGAGGGAGGCGACCTCCACATCGTGTCGCTCGAGGACGGTCGCCGGCGGACGGTGGCCGTCGAGCAGCCGACGCCAGCCCCAGGCAGAGGCTTCGTGCCGTGGGGCGTTTCGGCCACGCCGGAGGGCGACACCGTCGCCGTGCTCTGGCAGGAGCATGTCGGCGGCGGCCACGTCGGCAGCGAGTACCACCGGAAGTTCGCCTCCGTCTATCGGCTCGACGCCGACCGCCGCCGCGCGACGCCGCCGCGGAGTTTCGTGCTCGCGGGGTTCGACGGCGTCAACGGCCGGCTCAACCGCGAGTTCGTGATCACGCCCGACGGCGAGACGATCGCCTTCTGCGTCGCCGACGGCAGCGTCGTCGGCTACCGCGTGGCCGACGGGACGAAGCGATACTCGTTCGAGGCGGGCAACACCTTCGCATCCCACCCGGCCACGGGCCGGTTTGCGGAGGGCCGCACCGACCGTCCCGATACGTTTCGCATCCGCGACCTGCGGGACGGCAGCCTGATCACCTCCTGGCCGCTCGAGGCCGCCGTGACGAGGGCCCAGTTCGCCCCGGACGGCGAGACGATCTACATCGGGCTCACGTCGGGCTCGCTCGCGCAGCATCGGGTGGATGACGGCCGGGTCGTCTCGCGGCTGGAGTCGGCGCTCGCGCCCTTTGCGATCTCGCACAAGGGCGACCGGTTCGTGGGCCGCGCCGAAGACAACGTCTCGGCCGCCGCCGCGGGAGCATCGGGCTGGACGCCAGGGAGCCTCGTCGTGGCCGACCTCAACACCGGCCGCTCGGTGGCCACGCTCGCGGCCACGGCCCACATTCTCAATCGCGCCGCCTTCGCCGCGGACGACGGCTGGATCGCGTCGGTGACGGAACGGACCGTGGTGCGGTTCACCGCGGCGGTCAGCCCGCACCGCGCGGCGGCACTCCTCGAGGAGACGGCGCCGGCACCGCCCGCCGAAGACGACCCCACGGCGGCCAGGTGACGCTCACGCGACCGGGCTTCTTGATGTTCAGACCCGGTCTTGGTGCCGGCTGCTGCTCTTGCTCGACCGGCAGACGGCACACAGGCCGCTGACGATCAGGCGGTGCGACTGAGCCCGGAACTGGTGCCGGGAGGCCACGGCGTCGCAAATCTTTGCGACCTCGTCGCTCGAAAACTCGATCAGCTTGCGGCAGCCGGTGCAGTAGAGGTGGTCGTGCTGCGGGTAACCATAGTCGTGCTCATACACGGCCCGACCGTCGAGCACCATCTTGTTGAGCAGGCCGGCATCGACCATTTCAGCGAGGGTCCGGTAGACGGTCGGTCGGCTCGCCCGTGCGCCCTCGGGCGTCTTCCGCAGTTCGGCGAGCAGTTGATCGGCATCGAAGTGCTCGTGGCGGCTCGCGACGTGGTCGACGATCACCCGACGCTGCCGCGTGATTCGCTTGCCGCGGGTCTGCAAAAACTCGGCAAACCGCTCAGCGGGCGTGAGCGCCGTGTCGACTGTGCCGAGCGAATAATCAGAACCAACGGGCATGCAGGCAGCCTCCGGTGGAAGTATAGCCAGTCGGATGCCCCGCCCAGTCAGGGGTTCCTGCGGCTCACCCCGCCAGGCTTTCCGTTTGCGGCCCCCTGGGTCCAAACGCGAACGGCCGGACCGTCGCCGGTCCGGCCGCTGCCTGTGCGGTCACGTCAGGTATCAACCACCACCCTCCGGCCGGGCTCAGCCGACCCGGTCGAGGAGGCGGTCGAGGGCGATGTCGAGTTTGTCGGCGGTCTCATACGAGCCGTCGGCGATCGCCGCCTTGATCGCGTTGACGCGGTCGAAGCGGATGTCGGCAGTCGAGTCGGCAGCCTTGACGGCGTCGACCGAGAGCGTCACCGCGTCGTGCACCTCGCCCACGCCTTCCTGGCGGGCGGCGGCCTTGGCGGACTGCGCCGCCTCAACGCCTTTCACGGCACCGAGACCCTGCGAACCCTGCGTCGAAAACACACTGAAGATGTTCATGATGGCACTCCTGGCAAGCCGTTGTTCCGAACCCCCGTGATCCCCGCACGGCCGCTTCTACGCGGCACACCGGCGGAGAGTTCATCGAGCCATTCGCGATTCCGGACCTGCTTCCTTTCCTACCGACATTGTTGCCGCGCTTCCGCGTTCCGGCGACTCCAGTCGTCGGACAGCAGCCGGTCGTGGAAACGACCCGGTCGCCGCGGCCAACTTTTCTTCATCGACACATCGAACCAAAAACTTCACGGAATTTTCTGCCTACCGGTTCTTCCCATTCTGCGGATCCCTGCGACCTCAGCCGCAGCCCGGGCCGGGCCGCCCAGCCTGCCCGAATCGCCTACATTGCAAACTCCGGCTTCCGCCGACCGAGCTGCCCCTGCAGCCGCTCGACGATGGCACTGTGCATCTGGCTGACGCGGCTCTCCGAGAGGTCGAGGGTGGCCCCGATCTCCTTCATCGTCAGTTCCTCGTAGTAGTAGAGGATGATGATCAGCCGCTCGTTGCG
>CAJBSQ010000137.1 GCA_903958265.1 uncultured Planctomycetaceae bacterium | reverse complement strand
GCGGCGTCGGCGGCCGGATGGCAACGCGGCGAATCGGCGGTGCGGTCTGCGACCATGGAGCGCAGTTCTTCACGGTCCGTACGGGCGAGTTTGCCACGGTGGTCGAGGACGCGGTCCGGGCAGCCGCCGTGGCCGAATGGTGCCGCGGGTTTTCCCGCGACGGCAGCATCGGGGTGGACGGCGGCGAGACGGGCGAGATCGGGGCGGGCGACGGTCATCCACGATACCGCGGGGGCCGCGGCATGACCGACCTGCCCAAGTGGCTCGCAGCGCGGCTGGGCGAGTGGGGCGATGCGGTGGAAATCCGCACGGCGGCGAAGGTGGCCTCGATCGCCGCGGCGAACGGCGGCGTGCGGATCACCATCGACCGCGAGGGTAGCGGGAGCGAGATCGTCGCGGCTTCCGGCGTGGTGCTCACGCCGCCGGTGCCGCAGGCGCTCGAGTTGATGCAGGCCGGCGGCCTGCTCGCCGGCGGGAGTGTCGATCAAGAAGCCATCGAGTCGCTGCGGACGGTCGACTACGATCCCTGCTTCACGGCGCTGCTCGTGCTCGACCGGCCGAGCCTCGTGCCGCCGCCGGGGGCGATCCAGTTCGCCGCCGACACGCCCGGCCCCGTGGCCCAACTGCCCGGCCCCGTAGCATGGATCGCCGACAACCAGCAGAAGGGCATCTCGACGGTGCCGGCCCTCACCGTGCATGCCACCAGCCGCTTCAGCCGTGAGTGGTTCGATACTCCGCTCGACGAGGTCGGCGCGATGCTCATCGCTGCGGTGAGCCCGTGGATCGACGGCGATCCCGCGACCGCGATCGTGGAGCGGTCGGTGCATCGCTGGAAGTTCGCGGCGCCGACGACGATCCTGCCCGAGCGGTACGTCGCGGTGTCGATGGTGCCGCCGGTCGTCTGCTGCGGAGACGCGTTTGCAGGCCCGCGAGTGGAAGGAGCGGCGACCAGCGGCATGGCCGCGGGCCGCTGGCTGGCAGACCGGCTTTCGGAAGGACCGCGATGAGTCTGCCCGCCGGCTGCATTGTCGTGGGAGCCGGACTCGCAGGGCTCGCCTGTGCCCGCGAACTCACCCGCGCCGGTCGCCGCGTCACCGTGCTCGAGGCGGCCGACCGCGTGGGGGGCCGCGTGGCCACCGACAGCGTCGACGGGTTTCGGATCGATCGCGGGTTTCAGGTCTACAACGACGCCTACCCCGAGGGCCGCCGGGTGCTCGACCTCGCCGCGCTCGCCCTGGGGCGATTCGAACCCGGCGCCGTGATCGCCGAGGGGCGCCGGCTGCGACCGGTGAGCGACCCCTGGCGCCGGCCGCTGGCGGCAGTCTGGTCGGTGCTCTCCGGCAGCGTCGGCATCGCCGACGGCCTGCGGACGGCGCGGCTGCGAAGCGATGCCATTCGGGCCTTTCGCGCGGGCACCCTCGATCCCGGGGCGGCCGGTGCTCCGGGAGAACGCACCACCCGCGAGGAGTTGGCGGCGCGGGGGTTTTCCGAGGCGTTTGTCCGCCGATTTTTCATTCCCTTTTTCGGCGGCGTGTTTCTCGAGCGGTCGCTCGAGACCGCGGCGCCCGTGTTTCTGTTCGACTTCGCGATGTTCTCGCTGGGCGCGGCCTGCCTGCCCCGGGGCGGGATGGACGCGATCCCACGGCAGCTTGCCGCGGGGCTGCCCGACGGCTGCCTGCGGCTCGGTCAGCGGGTGCGGTCGGTCGAGCCGGGCCGAGTGACACTCGACGACGGCTCCACGCTCGAGGCCCGCGACGTGGTCGTGGCCGCCGACGGGGCGTCGGCGGCAGGGCTACTTCCGCCGGGGCTGTGCGGCCCGCTGGCGGCACGACGATGGAAGGCCACCCGGATGATCGCCTTCGCGGCCGACCGCTCGCCGCTGGAGTCGCGCACTCTCCTGGTGAGCGCCGATCCCGGCGGGCCCATCGATAATCTCACGGTGCCCTCCGACATCGCGGCCGGCTATGCGCCGTCTGGGCGGTCGCTCGTCACGGTGTCGGTTCGCAGCGACTGGCTTGGAGACGCGGTGGTCGAGGCCGTGCAGCGGCAGGCCGGGGGCTGGTTTGGCCCGGCCGTCG
>CAJBSQ010000136.1 GCA_903958265.1 uncultured Planctomycetaceae bacterium | reverse complement strand
CTCACCGGCACGCTGCTAGACCTCGACCGGCCAACCGGCCGCCCGGCCTCGGGCCTGTGATTGACGCGGCGGGCCCGCATCCGTACACGTCCGCCATGGCGTCAGGGTTTGTTCGCGTCGCGGTGGCCGTAGCCCTCATCACGATGGCCGGGGCGGGCTGCGCTCACCAGGCGGTTCGCTCGTGGAACGCGGCGCTGCTGCCTGCCGTGGCGACGATGACGTCGACGGGCGGCGCGGCCGTGGGTCTTCCTGACCGCAGCGAGGTGACCGCGGGTCAACTGGTGATCCACGCCGATTTTCCGCTCGCCGGCCAGCATCGCCTCGTCCGCGAGCTTGACGGCCTGCGGATCGACGTCAGTCAGGAACTGGGGCTACCCGTCTCCGACGAGCCGGTCCAGCTCTACCTGTTTGAAAACACCGACCGCTACGACGCCTTCGTGGCCCGAACCTATCCGGGCTTTCCCGCCCGCCGCGCGTTCTTCGTCGAGACCGACACGACGCTCTCGGTGTTCGCGGCCTGGCAGGACCGCATCGCCGAGGACCTCAGGCACGAGACCACCCACGGCTACGTGCATGCGGTGGTACCCGCCGTGCCACTCTGGCTCGACGAGGGCATCGCCGAGTATTTCGAGACGCCGCGAAACGACGATGGGCTGCACCGCGGGCACGTGGCCCATCTCTCCGGCCGTCTGCTCGAGGGCACGTGGCGGCCCGACATGGAACGCCTGGAGTCGCTCACGGCCGCGGGCGAGATGTCGCAGGATCACTACGCCGAGGCCTGGTGCTGGGTGCACTGGCTCCTGCGCACCACCCCGGAGCGGCGAAAGCTGGTGCAGGACTACCTCGCCGATGTCCGACGCGATCCGAACACGCCCCCGCTCTCGATCCGGCTGCGGCATCAGCTCCAGCCGACGATCGACGCCGCGGAGGCGGTGAAAACGCACCTGGATGGCCTCGCAACGTCGCCGCGGTCGTAGCCGACCGTCTCCCACGCCTCACGCCGCGGTGCTCGGCTTTACGGGCGGCGGTAGACCGTGCCGTGGCTCGTGGCCTCGAAGCCGAGCTTGAAAAACAACTTGATCGCCGCCTCGTTGGCCTCCGACACGTGCGACTCCGCGAGGGCCACGCCTTCCTGGGCCAGGTCGTGCAGGGCCTCGGCCAGCAGGTAGTTGGCGTAGCCCAGCCGGCGGCGGCCGTCGTCGATGTCGATCCGCATCAGGCCGGCGGCATGCACGCCCCACGCCGTCGCGAGCGGCTGCATGTCCCAGAAGGTGCCACTGCCGAGAATGCTCTCCGACTCGTCGCGGAGTTCGTAGCGCCGTAGCGCGATGCCCGTCGTCGTCGCCGCCTCCCACCAGTCCCGCCGCGCCGGCTCGTCGATCACCCGCAGCGTCGTCGCCCGGCGGATCGAGAGCTGCAGTCGGCTCACGGGCGGCCGAAAACCCGCCAGCGGCCGCCGCATCACGGCGAGACGTTCCGCCTCCACGTATCCGGCCCGACGAAACACCTGCTGCATGTGCGGGGATGAGTCAAGCAGGCCCGGCAGGTTGGAGCCGCCGTAGAGCCCCAGGTAGAAGCCGCCGAGATTCGGCGTCGCTCCTCCCATCAGCGTGCGGGTGCCGCGGCGGCGGAGGTAGTCTTCGCAGCGGGCGAGCAGCGCGTCGCCGATCGCTGCGTGCTGTTCATGGGGCACGACCACCACCAGCATCGTCGTGCCCAGGGCCGTGTCGATCGCCGAGTGATCGGCACTGGGGCCGAAGCCAGCATGGGCGAATCCGACCACCCGCTCGCCGTCCAGCGCGACCACGAGCCCATCGCGGTCGAAGTAGGGCTTTGAGAAGACACAGGCTTCGAGCCACGCCGACGTCATCGGCTGGAAGCCGCAGGGCCCAAGGTCGGCCGTCCGCCAGACGTCGGCGAGCCGGGGCGGATCATCGTTGCGAAAGGACCGATACTCGATCATGCCAGCGGCTCCGGCGGGCCATCTGCTGCGGCGAGTCGTACTTCGATGATGCCGTTGCGTTCGCGAACCTCATGCACCGCCTGCCGCACCGTGGGAGAGACCTGGTGGCGGCCGCTGACGACATCGAACTGCCAGCCATGCCACGGGCAGGTGAGGATCGCCCCGCAGAGCATGCCGGTGCCCAAGGGGCCTCCCTGGTGCGGGCAGAGCCCGTCGATCGCGTGCAGCGTGCCGTCGACGTTGGCAATCGCGACCATCCGGCCGTCGGCGACCCTCTCGATGCTCGTGCCTGGCAGACACGCCGCCACGTCGGCGACCGGGATCCATTCAGGCATGGCGGGGCGTCACTCTGGCGGGAAGCCGCCGGCATACCGCGTCAGGCGGCCGGTCGAGCGCTCGCCTTTTTAGCCTTTCCTGGCTCGCCCCGCCATCGGCGATGCACCCACCAGTACTGGGCCGGCTCGCGGCGGATCGCCCCTTCCAGAAGCGACGTGTACCACTGCGACAGGCTGGTGAGGTTGGCCGACTCGGGCCCGCCGGCGGCAGGATCGGCGATTCCCTCGAGCCGGAGGTCGTAATCGAAGAGCCCCCGGCGGCGGGTCGCGGAGCAGACGAGCACTGGGGCGGAGGCCGAGAGGGCGAACACGCCGATCGCCTTGTGCACGCTCGCCGGCCGGCCGAAGAACTCGATCCAGCAGCCCTTGGGCCCCGCAGACTGGTCGCCGAGCAGGCCGATCGCTCCGTTCTCCTCCAGCACCAGCGCCACGTCGGGCGCGCTCCCCTTCTTGGGCAGGATCCGCTGCCCCCGCGACTCCCGGAAGCGGGTCACGAAGTCGTCCAGCAGCGGGTTGTCGAGCTCGCGGGCCACCGAGAAGATCCGAAATCCGAACAGGCCGAAGAGGTAGGCCGCGAGTTCGAAGTTGCCGTAGTGGCCCGAGAGGATCACCTTCGGACGGTCGAGCCACAGGGTGCGGACGAAATCCTCAATGCCGTGGATCCGCAGATGCTTCCGCCAGGTGGTCTTGTGGATCACCCGGTTGGCATGGGCGATCTCGACCACCATCAGCAGCAGGTGCTCCCACATTCGCTGCGCGGTCGTCCGGCGCTCGTCGGCGGTGATCTGCGGAAAGGCGGTGCGGAGGTTGTCGCGGACCACGTTGCGGCGGATCCGCATTCGATTGGCCATGAAACTGGCGAGCCGACGGGCGGTCCGCTCACACGACTCCCGCGGCAGCGCCTGGATCACGCAGATCGCCACCCGGACGGCCCCGTAGACGAGCCGGTCGGCGCAGCGGGTGGCAAGGGTGCGGTGGCGCAAGCGAGGTGATCCCTGACGGCTGGGTGGCGGCTCGCCTGTGCGAACCCCAGCCGAGAGTGTCGCGGAGCCGCCGCCCTCCGACCAGATCGGTTTGCCGCCGCCACGTGGTTGAATCCGGCCCGACCACACCCGCACGGTTCAGCCGGCCGGCACCGACGGGGCGAATGGCTGGGAAAGCAGGAGAAACACGCTGACCGCGTTGAACATGGCATGGAGGAACACGCAGGGCACGATCGAGCCGGTCCGTTCGGCGATGAAACCGAGCACCAGCGCGAGCGGAAACAGTGGGAGAAAGGCGAGCCCCTGACCGGCATGGGCGACGGAGAAGGCCAGTGCCGAGAGCGACACGGCCGTCCATGGGTCATCGGCGAAGTGCTTCTCGAGCCAGCCCTGCAGCACCCGGCGGAAGAAAAACTCCTCGGTCAGCGGAGCGACCACCACGGCCGACAGGATCACCAGCGCTGCCGCCGCGGCCGTTCGCTGGCCGCTGAGGAAGTCGACGATCGGGTGCTCGTAGCGGACCACCGCATTCAGGGCCGCGGCGAACAGCAGCAGCGGAAACACCACCAACGCGAGCCCGCGGTAGGCGATCTGCAGGTCTTCGCGTCCACGGCCCCCCGCAAGCCCGAAGGAGCCCCACGTCGCCCCTCGCCAGGAAAGCCACGACATGGCCGCCAGCATGGTCCCGAGCGAGAGCACCACGTTGTCCGCGAGCCGGTCAAACAACGGCTTCGGATCGGTGCCCGCCGGTGCGAGCAGCGACGCACCGAGCAGGTAGGCCACCACCACGACCGCCACATCGCCCGACTCCCACGCCACCGGTGGATGGGGCCGCGGCTCCACCAGCGGCAGGCCACGCCGCAGCCGATCGCGGACCAGCGCCGCCGCCCAGAGGAACCCGGCAACCGCCGCAGCCAGCACCACGGCCTGCGGGAGGGCGTCGCGAATCGACGGCACCACGGCGTCGCCCATCACGCCACCAGCGGACGAGCCGCCACGAGATACTCGATCCCCGACCAGGCGGTGGCGATGATCGCTCCCCAGGCCAGCCCCGTGGCGGCCGTCTCGATGCCGACGTCTCCGATCGCCAGGCCGGGCCAGGCCCGCCCCGCGAGCACGGCGGCCACCGCGAGGCACTGCAGCACCATCTTCAGTTTGCCCGCCAGGGCCGCGGAGAAGTCGCGGCCCGCCTTCTCCATCTCAGCGCGGATCGCCGTCACCATGAGTTCGCGAACGACCACCACCACGGCCATCCAGGGTGCGATCGCGGATCCGGCTGCGGCGAGCAGCGTGAACGAGCCACAGACGAGCACCTTGTCGACGAGCGGGTCGAAGATCCGGCCCAGCCGGCTGACCTGGCCAAACCGTCGGGCCCACCAGCCGTCGACCCAGTCGGTAGACGCGGCGACCGAAAACAGCCAGAACGCGGGCACGTGTGCCCCCCGTTCGATCGCCACGAACAGCACGATCGAGAGCACCAGCCGCGCCAAGGAAAGCAGGTTCGGCACCGTCAGGATGCGGTCGCTGGCCACGGCTCAGCCCTCCACCGGCACGCCGGCGAGGTCGTAGCCGCTGGCGGCCACGATCTCGACCGGCAGGATCCGGCCGGTCAGCGGCGATTGCGGCGACGTGCCCGGGGCCGTCAGGTAGACCGCGCAGTCGATGTCGGGGGCGTCGGACTTCGTCCGGGCGATCCAGACGTCGTCCCGCACGCCGCTGGGGCGGTCGACGATCACGTCGAGCACTCGCCCTACCTGCCGGCGGGCGTGGTCGTGGGCGATGGCCTGCTGCACGAGCATCAGCTCATCGCGGCGGGCGGCCTTCTCCTCGTCCGGCAGGTGGCCGTCG
>CAJBSQ010000135.1 GCA_903958265.1 uncultured Planctomycetaceae bacterium | reverse complement strand
GGTGGGGAGTTGGAAGACGAACCTCCATTTGCACGGGCTGCTCCGCCTCCCGCTGTCGGTGGCCCGTGAACTCGCCAGGCATCCGGGGAACCTGTACCTCGACAAAGTGGCCACGCTCACCGAGGCGGTCGCGGTCGAACTGGCCGGGCACGAGGGGGGCGAGCTGTCGCTCGACAACCTTCAGTCGATCACGGAGACGGTGGCGGCGGCCCTAGGCCGGCACGGCGGCGACCTGTCGCTCAACGGAGTCACGCATCTCGATCACCGCGCGGCCTGCGGGCTGGCGCGGCATGCCACCACCCTCCATCTCGACGGCCTCCCGCTCGTGGAGTCGCCGGCTGCTGCGGCCCTCTCCCATCATCGTGGGGACCTTCATCTCAGCGGCATCACCGTGCTCTCGGGAGTCGTTGCTGGGCATCTGGCCCGCCATTCGGGTCAGCTTCACCTCCATGGCCTGACCAGCCTGCCTGACGCGGCCGCCGAGGCGCTCGGGCGACGCACCGGATATCTCTGCCTGAAGCGTCTGGCCAGACTCTCATCCCGGCAGGCCGAGGTGCTTGCAGGCCACCGGGGAGAGCTGCAAATCCCTGCCGTGCAGGTCGATGACGCGGTGGCTGAGTCTCTTGGCCGCCATCGAGGGTCGCTGCTGATCCACGTACCGGCCGACGTGCCGCTGCATCGACTCGAGGCACTCGTCAGGCATCAGGGGCCGCTCGAGATCTCCGGACTCGTGACCCTCGACGAGCGACGGGCCAGGGTGCTGGCCGCCCAGTCCGGACTCGCGGGTATCCGGGGGCTTTCGTGCCTGTTCATCGACCGCGTGAACCGCATCACGCCGGCCGTGGCCGCCATTCTGGCCACGCATACCGCGGGCGGCCTGGCGATCAACGACCTCACGGAACTATCGGAGGAAGCGGCCGCGGAGCTGGTGAAGCATCCCATCCTCAGCCTCGACCGCCTCGTGCGGGTGTCAGACCGGGTGGCGGCGATCCTCGCGACACATGCCGGAGTGACGCTCTCGCTTCGCGGGCTCAAGGAGGCGAGCGGCCAGGCGATCGCGAGACTGAAGGCCACGCCGAGCGTTGAACTGAGTCGGCGTCATGACGCTGCGAGTGCAACTCCCCACACCCCGCTTTCAGGAGCGGCGGCGGGGGGACATCAGGATCGGCGGGAGCTGGTTCGGCTCCTCTCGCGGATTGCCAGGTGCGGCGAGGCGGCATTGCGGAGGCACGGTTCGTCACCCGAGGGCTCGGCATGACCCGCGAGAATCCCCCGGATGAGCCTCGAATCGCGATGTCGGGTCGACGGCGTGTTGGCCGAGAAGCATCATCTACGTGATCGCGCCGCCGCGGACGGTCATGAAACGGTATGCGACATGAATACCTTTACGATTCAGACGTCGATCGATGCAATCCTTCAAGCAAGGCTAGCGCTCGACCATGACGGCAGACCATGCCTCCGGCATTCCACTCCTGCATCGTGGGACCGCCCACTTCCAATACGATGCCAGCCACACGAGCCATACCAGGAAAACATCGCAGAAACGACTCCCTTCACAAGCCCCGACTTCCTTCTTTCTATTCCCGACGGCCTTGTTTTAAAGCAACACCGCAGCCCGCTGTGCATGGATTGCCGGACGCGAGAGATCTTTTGTCACCCAGCTATGGATGGAGCTTTTGTAAGAGACGAAAACACGTGGAGATCGGTGTTTTGCAATCTCAACGCGAGTCACTCTGTTCGGCTTGAAGGATCGTGCCTTTTGCTCGACTCACGATTCGGCAAGGAGTTCTATCACTTCTACGTCTCTGTCATCGGCAGGATGGCCTCTTATTTATCGTTCGATCGATACCTTGACCGTGTCAACTATTTCATCCTCCCAGAGCCTGTAGCGCATGTCATAGCATGGGCCGACCTCTTGGGAATTCCGCAGAGCAAACGGGTTTTTCTCGCGGAGCAAACGGCCGTTCATGCAGATGAACTGCTGGTGCCTCATCACATCGATCACATCGACTATCGAACAATTGCCTTCCTCAGGAATCACCTGCTCAATCACGCCCAAGGCACAAGGCAACACGCTCGTAATCGCATCTACATCAGCCGCTCAAGGAGCGCGAATGGGCGGCACATCCTCAATGAAGAAGACGTCGTCGCACGAGTGCTGAGGCCGCGAGGCTTTGAGGTCGTCTGTTTTGAGACAATGTCGCTGGGCGAGCAGGCAGCCTGCATGGCAAACGCTGAATGCGTGATTGCAGCTCACGGCGCCGGACTCACCAACCTCGTGTTCTGCCAGCCTGGTACGCGGGTGCTCGAGATCTTCACGCCCAAGTGGATCGTTTTCTGTTTCGCACGGCTCGGCAGTATGCTTGGCCTGCAGTGTTACTACCACGTTGGCGAGGCGGCGCATGGGAAAGACGTGACACTTCCGGTGGAGGTGTTCGAAAACGTCGTTGACGAGTTCCTTGGTCGAGGGTAGGCAGGGAGTTCGCGCCCACAGGTGTGTTCGTAGGGGCTGCGACCCCCCGCACGTTTTTCGACCAGCGCTCATGAGCAGTGAGCGGAATAGTCTGCGTGGTGTGCCGGAGGGAAGGGCAGACGAACGTGTGAACAGCCACAACCCCAACTCGTATCCCAAGGATTTATTCCATGAAGATCGCATTTCTTGGCACTGGGTTGATGGGTAGCGGCTTCGTTCGTCGACTGCTGGCGGAGGGGCACACGGTGCACGTGTGGAACCGCTCGCCAGGATCAGCGCAGGCTCTCGTAGTTCATGGCGCTAAGGCGTTTGCGGCCTCCGCCGACGCGGCGGCGGGAGTCGAGCGGGTGCACCTGTCGCTGGCTGACGACGCTTCGGTCGACGCGGTGCTTGAGCCGCTCGCCGACGTCATTCCCGCATCGTGCTGGATCCTCGACCACACGACGACTACGCCGAGTGCGACCGGTGAGCGTGCCCGCCGCTGGGTGGGACGGGGGCGGGTAGGATATTCGGCTGATGGTGGAGGAGGCGGCCGAGCACGGCTGCCCGCTGGTCGTCATGCCGACAGTGGCGGCTCAATACGATGCGGCAATCGCTCGCGGCGAGTCAGCGATGGATTCGTCCGCCGCATTCCGGCACGTGCCGGTCCGAACGACGCTTGAGCCATTGACAGCATCACCAAGCCAGCGCGGGCACCGACGGCCGAGCGACTGAATGATGCCATGAATCGGCTGGTGGCAGCGGCTCGGCTGCTGAAGGTCATCCTGTTTGGCGGAGCGGAGCCGACTCCCCGTTGTCGTGGCCACGTGTAGGATACCGGTCCTGCGTGGCAGCACGACCCGGGAATCGGGGAGTTTTCCATTCCCGCTGAACGTTTTTGCGCGATGAAATAAATCTCAGACTTTTGCCGGGTAGTTCATCTCGGCATGGAAGGTTGCAGTCATGACACTTCATGTAAAAAAAGGCACCGATTGGAAATCCGTCTACGCTCAGGCCAGGTCGTTAGCGCCAGAAGCGTTTGAGACGGATCGCATCAATAACCTGATCATGGGCGAATGGGCTTCGGTCGGAACACCGTCGGCCCACGTGAATCCAGTGGATCAAATGCCGATTGTGGGTCCGCCTAAAATAGACCACCAAACCGCTATCGAT
>CAJBSQ010000134.1 GCA_903958265.1 uncultured Planctomycetaceae bacterium | reverse complement strand
GCGTGATCCTGACGAAGTCGAATCCGGACGGGAAACTCGTCTATTTTGTCGGGGAGAAAGACGGTGAAGAGTGCGTGTTCATCACCACCCGCGCCGCCGTCGCCAAACGCGGTGACCCGTTGCCGCCGGCCTACACTCCGGAGGCGCCGTCCGCGAAGCCGTAGCGGTGGGTACGAGCGAGCCGGATTGCGTCGGCAGTCCATGCGGCGCTATCCTCATCGCCAACGAAGCCGATCCGGTCGTCATGATGCGACGTTTTCTCTCCGCCGTCCTCGCCCTGCTCGCCGCCACATCGGCGTCCGCGCAGGTGTATGCGCCCCCACAGGTTGGCGTTAACGAGGTGACGGTCGATTTCTTTCTGCTCAACCTCGATTCCGTCAGTGAGAAAGACGAGACCTTCGACGCCGACCTGTATCTGGAGTACGAGTGGGACGATCCCCGGCTGGCGCACAACGGCAGTGAGGAGCAACTCTTTGCCGACGCTGCCGTGGACGAGCGGCTGACGACCATGTGGTGGCCCCAGATCGAATACGTGAACACGTCGGAGCCGACGGTCACGAACCAGTCGCTGGAGATCTTTCCGTCGGGCCACGTGAAGCACACGGTGGGGCTTACGACCACATTTCGGGCGAACCTCGACCTCCGCCGCTTCCCCTTCGACAGGCAGAGACTCGACGTTCGCATTCAATCGTTTCTCTACGATGCCGACCGGGTCCGGCTCATCCCATCGGCCAACCAACCGGGCTGGGAGCACGACAGCACCTACGAGGAACTGCGGGTCACTGGCGTGACGGCCGAATCGCGGATCGTGCAACTCTCGGGCCGCACCGAACGCTTTGCGGAGTTTCAGGCGAGCATCGTCGTCGTCCGGAACTGGTCGTTTTACCTCTGGACGGTGTTCGGGCCGGTCGTGCTGATCTTTCTGATCGCCTGCGCCGTGTTCCTCGTGCCACTGGAGGCGTTTGCCGACCGCGTGTCGATCTGCCTGACGGCGCTGCTCGCCTGCATCGCCACTCACTTCGCCATCAGCTTCAATCTGCCGCACGTCGGCTACCTGACGGTGATCGACCGGCTGTTCGTCTTGACCTATGCCTTCGTAGCGCTCCTGGTCATGGCAAGCGCCGCGGAGTTGCTCGTGCGGAGAAACGCCATTGCCCGTCGCCGGGTGAACGTCCTGGCGGCGGTCGTCCTGCCCCTCACCTATCTCGTGGTGATCGCGGCAGCCATCCTGAGGTGACCGCGGCCCCCCAACCCCGGCTGGCGGTGCATCGAGATGTCGCTTAGTCGCCGAGCAGGGCTAGGGTGATGCCGATGTAGATCACGATCCCCACGACGTCGACGATCGCCGACACGAAGGGGTTGCTCATGAGTGCCGGGTCGAGGCCGAGCGACCGGAAGATGAGCGGCAGCACGCAGCCCACGAGCGAGCCGACCATCACCACGGAGAGAATCGTGGCCGGAATCACGAGGGCATGGAGCGGGTTCGGTGCGTACGCGAGGCCGAGCAGGAAGCCGGGGATCGCCAGCAGGAGGCCGAGCATCAGGCAGACGACAAACTCCCGGCGGAGGATCCGCTTCCAATCGCCGAGTGTGCAGTCGCCGGTGGAGAGGGCGGTGATCACGAGCGTGGCCGCCTGGTTGCCCGAGTTGCCGCCGCTGGCGATCACGAGGGGGATGAAGGCGATGAGCCATTCATGGGGCGACTTCCAGCGGGCCAACACCATGGCGGTGACCGCGGCCGTGGCGAACAGGATCGTCAGCCAGATGCCCCGCTTCCAGGTCATCGAGACGAGGGCCGCCTCCAGGTAGCCCTCGCCGAGCGGGGCGATGGCGGCGATCCGCTGGGCATCATCGGTGGCTTCCTGTCGCACGGCGTCGAGCACGTCGTCGTGGGTGACGATGCCCACCAGCCGGCCGCGGTCGTCGATCACCGGGATGGCGATGAAGTCGAAGCGGGCGAGCTGTTCCACCACCCGCTCCCGAGGCTCCTCGACGCGGACGGCGATCACGTCTTTCTGCATCAGCTCGGCGACGAGGCTCGTCGGCCTGGCGAGGATCAGGTCGCGGAGCGAGACGAAGCCAAGCAGCCTCCGCTCCGCGTCGAGCACGTAGATGTAGTAGATCGATTCGCTGTTGGGGGCCTGGG
>CAJBSQ010000133.1 GCA_903958265.1 uncultured Planctomycetaceae bacterium | reverse complement strand
TCGCGACGTCACCGCCCCAGCGCGGCATCGGCTTGGAGTGGAAGATCTCCAGCGACTTCAGCCGGAAGTCCCGCATCCAGGCCGGCTCCCGCTTCATTTCCGAGATCTGCGAGACGATCTCGGCGTCGAGTCCACGCCGGGCCTTGAACACCGCCGGGGAATCGGTGCGGAAGTCGTACTTGTTGATCTCGCCCAGAGCGAGTGTCGAGGATTCGTCGAGTCCGGTGGACATGGCTGTTACTCCTGAGTGTGATCCTGTCACGCCGATACTGATCGCGTCGACTCTTCCATCTCTTTTTCGGCCGCCGCGGCCTCGGGGTAGGCGGCGCGGATCCGCTCGTAGCCCCGCTTGTGGAGTTCCTGGGCGAGTTCGGCCCCACCCGACTCCACGATGCGGCCGCCCAGCATCACGTGCGTGCGGAGCGGGATGTTGTGCTCGAGAAGCTGCTCGTGATGCGTGATGATCAAAATGCCCATTTCAGCCCCGCCGATCCGGGCGATGCTCTGGCTGGCGAGCCTGACCGCATCGGCATCGAGGCCGCTGTCGGTCTCGTCGAGGACGGCGAACTTGGGTCGCAGCATGGCGAGTTGCAGGATCTCCGCCCGCTTCATCTCACCCCCCGAAAAGCCGTCGTTGACGTAGCGGCGGGCAAACTCGGTATCCATCGAGAGTTCGCCCATCTTTGACTTCAGCTCGGCGCGGAAATCCCGCATCGGCATCAGTTCGTGCCCCTCCTTGCGGTCGGGGTTGCGCACGTTGGTGACCGCGTGCCGCAGAAAATCGGCGAGCCGCACGCCCGGAATCGACATCGGCCGCTGGAAGGCGAGAAACACGCCAGTCCGGGCCCGTTCGTCGGGCTCCATCGCCAACAGGTCTCGGCGGGTGCCATCGGCCTCCACGATCTCGATCGAGCCGGCCGTCACCTCGTAGGAGGGATGCCCCATGATCGCGTAGCCGAGCGTGCTTTTGCCTGAGCCGTTGGGACCCATCAGCGCGTGCACCTCGCCGCGGCCGATCTCGAGATCGACGCCCTTGAGGATCTCCAGCCCTTCGACGGAGACATGGAGATCTTTGATGACAAGTTGTTCGGCGGTTGGCGTCATGGGTAGGTGAACAGAGGAGGCGGGGCGGGGCAGGGGTGAACGCGGGGGCGACCGACGGTGCTGATGGAACTCCGGACGAAACCAATCAGGTCAGATCAGGACTGGACAGGTTAGGACTGAACTTTCTGGTGATCGTAGACGAGGACATCGGCGACCACCGCTGGAGCGACATAGCCGGAGTGGTGCGGCACCGGGAGTTCGTCAGACACCTTCCCGACGCCTCCCTTCTGCTTGGCGATCCGCTGGCCGAGGATTTTGTCTTGGATCCGCATCAGCCCCTCGAGCAGGCTTTCGGGTCGCGGCGGACAGCCCGGCACGTAGACATCGACCGGCACGACGAGGTCGACGCCCTTGACGACGTGGTAGCCCCACTTGAAGTACGGCCCGCCGCCGGTGGTGCAGGCACCCATCGCGATCACGTACTTTGGGTCGGGCATCAGGATGTAGAGCCGGCGGACGCGGCTGGCCATCTTGTAGGTCACCGTGCCGGCCACGATCATCAGGTCGGCCTGTCGGGGAGTGGCACGAAACGCTCCGGCACCGAAGCGATCCATGTCGTAGCGGCTGGCTCCGGCGGCCATCATCTCGATCGCGCAGCATGCCAGGCCAAACGTCATCGGCCAGATACTCGACTGGCGGGCCCAGTTGATCGCCTGCTCCACGGACGTGAGCACGAGATTCTCCTCGAAGCGGCCCTCGATCCACGGCTTGGCAGGAGTTGACTGGGGGGCGGTGACGGTCATGGGGAGAGCTCCGAGGCTGTCTGGAAACGGCTTACAACCGCTCATCATTCGATGGTGGAATCGGATTGGTTTCAAGCCCGTGCGAGTGTCCCGGGCCGGCCGACGCCTTGGCCGCCACAGGATCCCCGACCGCGGTGAACCGGCAGCAGGAAGTTCCATCGAGGCGGCACTCGGTGAGGTGCACGGCCACACCGACGAGATCCTGGAGCATCAGCCGCTCCGCCGCACAGACGGCGCGGTCCTGCTCGGCCAGATCGGGATACGGGCAGGAGTAGGTCGTCAGGACGGGCAGGGGCCCACTTTCAACCGTGCAAGCAATCTCACGTTCCCCGAGAATCCCCGCGATTTCGGTCAGTCGCTGTTCGGGCGTCTGCCCGCCGATCCTGCTCCGGTAGCCGTCGGCGAGCGAGCCAGCAATCCGGTTGAGCAACCCTCGCTTCACGTCGGGGTCAGCCACGCCGCGAACCTCTTTCCAGAGGACCATCGCGAGATCCCGGAAGTTGTCACCGCCGACTCGGCGACCGTCCGCGGTCAGCCGGTAGGCGTGCGCCGGTCGGCCTCGCGGCCGGGCGACAGCCTGCCTCTCCACCAGCCCCGATCGCATCAGGCGGTCGAGTCGCTGCCGAACGGCGGTCGCCGTCACGCCCAGCCGATCCGCGAGTTCGCCAATCTCGAGGGCGGCATCGCCCCGGAGGAGGTCCACCACGGCGGTATCGGACTCGCGACATGCGTCCACGTGGTGTCTCATACCCTTAGTTTTATGCCTCTGGCGATTTTTGACAAGTGCCGTTGCGAAAACTACGTCGGCAGACCTGGTTCCTCCGCGCTAGACTTTTCTGCGGGCCCGACACGACTCCATCCCGCTCCACGCACCTTCCCGGAAAATAGCGGCCATGAATCCTGCTCCAAAGCCCCCCCCACTGACTGACAGCGCGTGGCTTTGGGCCGCCCTGTTCTCGCTCATGGCCCTCGCGGGCGTCGCGGCGATCGCCGGCAAGTTTGATGTCCGCCAGCGGCAGATCGAAGGCCGCTTCCTCGGGCGGCAACAGTCCGCGATCGAGCGGGATCGTCGAGCGGCCGGCCTGCCCGCCGTGGATCTCGCCGACTCAGCTCGTGACCGGGCCGAGGTGGCTCCGACGCGGATTGTGCCACTCTGGACGCTCGCGGTCGCTGCCGGCCTCGCCGCCGTCGGCTCGCTTGTCATGCTCGCCCGGGAGCAGCGGTCCGCTGTCGTCGCTGGCCGCGACTGAGGG
Source organism: uncultured Planctomycetaceae bacterium (assembly GCA_903958265.1). Classification (GTDB taxonomy): domain Bacteria; phylum Planctomycetota; class Planctomycetia; order Pirellulales; family UBA1268; genus QWPN01. The sequence continues at coordinate 3,183 of CAJBSQ010000133.1, read as the reverse complement.
CCAGGCAGGTCTGGAGTCCGCTCGCCGCCACCACGCATGACACCATCAACGACGGTTCGGGCACCGCGAACGTGGCCGCCGACAGGCCGGCTGCCGAGAAGGTGACGTAGGGCCCCGTATCGTACAGGCCGGTGCTCAAGAAATCGGCGGCGTCGAGGATGTCGACGATCCCGTCATACCCGAAGTCACCCTGATTCCAGCTCGCGATCTGGCCGCTGTTGAACTTGCCACCGTTCAAAAAGTTGGACGCATCGAGAATGTCGACGATCCCGTCGATGTTGGTGTCACCAGGGGCGGAGAAGGCCACGGTCATCGATCCGGCGCCGTTGTCGAGCCAGCCGATCGCCCGCGGAATTCCCTGGGAAACCAGCGCGGCGACCGCGGATGACGTGATCCCGCTCGTGCCATTCCAGGAACCATCCCCCAGGCCCTCGCGGATTTTCTCGACCGTCGACACCGGCGTGAGACCGCTAGCGGTGGTCAGAAGGCCGTCGTTGACGTCGACGCTGCCACCCGCCGACAGATCGAGACGGGCAAGCGAGAGTTGCAGCAGCGAACCAACCCTCAGCGTGGCATCGACGCCTACCGTCACGTTGCCGTTGGGCAGTGCCGTCGCCGTCGCCAGCCGCAGCGTTCCCGACTGGACGGTGGTCGGGCCCGAGAGCGTGTTGGTGCCCCGGAGCGCGAGCAGACCGAGTCCGGACTTCACGAATCCTGACGTGCCGGTGACCGCCGAGGCCACCGATGCGGTCGCCCCGCCGGCGACCGACACCGCCGGCGGCACGCCGAATGTCCCGCTGGCGAGCGTCAGCGTGCCGCCGGTGAGCGTGGTCATTGACTTGAACTCGAGCCCTCCGCCCGCCGTCACGCTTCCCGCGATCGTGACGGACGATGGCGTGCTGCTGAAGACTCCTCTGGATGTCCCGGTCCAGGTCGTCCTCGCCGTGCCGCTGAGCCACGTCGTGGAGGTGCCACTCCAGATACCTGATCCGCCTGGCTGCGTGCCGCTCCCACTCCAGGTGAGTGGCGCCGCGGCGGGCGTGAGCAGGAACATGCGGCCGGTACCGCTCGATGTGCCCACTCCTACGATTTGGCCAGATGCGTTGATGCTCCGCGCCTCTTCCAGCACCCAGCCCTGGCCGGAGGTGTCGAGCAGGCCGTTGAGATTTCGCATCGTGCCCGACACGGTGACGAAGGCGTTGTAGATCGAGTCAGCGGCATCGACGAACGATCCCCCGACGACCTGGCCCGCATTGTTGATGCCGGTCGCAAAACTCGAGCGACCGCCGAGGGTGCCGAGGTCCCTCATCGATGTCGATCCGGTGACGATGAAGGCGCGGTTGTCGCCCGCGCTATTCGTCGAGAACCCGACGATCTGCCCGGCGTCGTTGAGCGCGACGGCCTCGGCGTTCCCACCACCGAGCTGGCCCAGCCCCTTGACCGAGGTGCCGGTGTAGAACCAGGCAAACGAGTTGGCGAAGGTGGCGTTGTAGGCCACGCCGGCAACCTGGCCGGTCGCGTTGATGCCGTAGCCATACGACCACTGATACCCCAGCCCACTGGCTACGAGCGCCCCCAGGTCCGACATCGTGCCGCTGGTCCAGAGGAAGGCCCGGTCGGTATCCGCAGCGTTCGCGGAGAAGCCCGTGACCCTCCCTGAGGCGTTGACGCCGAAAGCACCGCTGTACGGCCCGCCAAGCGTGCCGAGATCCTGCATCTGGGTGTTGCCCACGACGCCGTTGGTGCCCCCCTGCGTCCAGAGGAAGGCACGCAACGAACCCGACGCCGTCGTCGAGATGCCGACGATCTGGGCCGCTGCGAGCGTGGTATTGAGGCCGATGCCGCGGGTCTGGGTCTCCAGACCGCCGAGCGTGCCGAGATCGGTCCGCGACCCCGACACCACGAGGAAGCCACGGCTTCGGCCGGCGACCTGATCGGTGATCGCCGTCCGCGGCCCATTGACCACGCCCGTGGGCGCACCGCCGGCATCCGTCGAGCCCATATCGGTGATCGTGTAGGTGACTTGGGCCGCCACGGGCCGACAGGCGGCCGACGCCGACGCCAACAGCACCATGGCGAGCACCTGCCTGATCATTTCGCACCCCTTCAGCCGATGATCGACCGCCGCCGCGATCGGTAGTCCCAGACCACGAACCGCTCGAGTTCCTTGCCGGCCGTGAAGAACACCCTGCCGTGGGCCGCTTCCGCGAGCCGGTAGGCGAACTGGATGTCCTCCCGCGACTGCGCCCACCCCGACAGCAGGAACACGTTGACCGTGATGCCCTCGCGGCGACAGGCCTCGGCCTCCCGCATCGTCGCCTCCTCCGTCCGCCGGTGCGGCGGGTAGAGCAGGTAGAGCTGGCTGCCCTCGAAGTGTGCGGTCGGCAGGCCGTCGGTGATCAGGATCACCTGGCGGTTGGGAGTGTCTTGTTTGGCGAGATACTGCCGCGACAGGGCGAGTGCGTGCTGGATGTTGGTGAAGTGGGGAGGCACGTCGGCCTCGGAGATCGCGGGATCGGCCATGTCGGCCCGCAGCCGCACGACCGAGTCGAAGATGGTGACCGGCTTTGGCATCAGCTTCACGATCTCGCCGGGAAGCCGTGGTTTCGCGAACGACGCCATCTCGATGAACTGGAGAAAGTCGCCCGGGTATTCCCGCAGCACCATCCCCTGCAGTGCCAGCGCCATCCGCTTCACGCTCACGTGCAGCCCGCCGTACCGCATCGAGCCGCTCATGTCCATCACCACGGTCGTGGCGCACTTGGGCGTGTTCCGCGTGCGATGCACCTCGATGTCGCGCGGCGTGAGCCGCAGTGGACGACCGGGGGCATGGCCCTCGCCCGCCTGCCGCAGCATCGCGTTGACGAGCGACCCTGGGATGTCCATGTGGGCCACCGAATCGCCAAACTCATAGGGCCGCGTCGGCACCGTTTCCACGGAGCCGTCGCCCGCCACGGCATCCTGATGCCGCCCCGTCCGCGACGGATCGAGCGCCGAGAAGATCCGTTCGAGGAGCTTGCCCTGGAAGATCCGCAACGCCTGCGGCGTCAGTTCGTAGCCTGTCTTCGTCTTCTGAATGCCCTGCTCGGCGGCGAGCCGTTCGACCATCTCCTGCACCTGCCGCCGCAGCATGTCGAGCTCATCCCTCTCGCCCCCCTCCAGATACTGACCGAGGGCCTCCAT
>CAJBSQ010000132.1 GCA_903958265.1 uncultured Planctomycetaceae bacterium | reverse complement strand
ATGCACCAAAGAATAGTCCGAACGGCAAGAAACTCGCCAGCGACCGCCGCCAGGCCAGAGACGTGTGGTCGGTATGAGGCAGCACCTGCCTGCGGGCAGCCCTGCCTTGCAGCCGCGGGTCCTCGGCCGCTGGGTCGGGGCGGCCGCTGATTCGTCCCTACTCTTGCCCGATTCGTCCCAGGCGCCGCCGATTCGTCCCTACCCATGCCCGATTCGTCACTTTGTGCGACGGAACGCTTGCTGTTGCTCGCAGGATACGGACCATAAGGGATGTTCGTGAGTTTTCTTGGTAAGGAGTTTTTGATGGCTCATGCACGAGTATTCTCCGCTGGCACGTCCATCGCGGGGCGCAGTCGCCTACAAATCGCGATCCTCACCGCCGTGTCGGTGTCGTTCGCCGCCGGAGAGGCGTCGCATGCCGTTGTGATCAACACGGCCACGGGAACTGGCAACACCAGCGCGCCGCCCGATGACCCAGGCTGGGCCAACGTGGGCGTGCTCGGGGTCGGAACCGGCGTGTATCTGGGCAATGGCTGGGTGCTGACCGCGGCCCACGTCGGGGGCGGAAGCATCGTGCTCAACGGCGGCACGTACGCGATGCTGGTGGGATCGGGCACCACGCTGACCAACAACGGCGCGCCGGGGAAATCAGCAAACACCGACCTCTTCATGTTTCAGCTGACCTCGACCCCACCAGGCCTTCCCGACGTCTCCATCTCGGCGACGTCTCTCGCCTCGAATGCCGCAACCACCATGATCGGGTCAGGCCGAGACCGTGGAGCGTTCACGCAGTGGAGCGTGAACACCGCGGTCACCCCCTGGGCCTGGACCGAAGTCTCGTCGGGGGGCAACTTCGCCGGTTACACAACGGTATCGAGCCGGACGATGCGGTGGGGCACCAACAATGTCTCCGCGTCTGGAGTATGGATTGACGATGGTTTCGGTGACATCTACAGCCTCGCCACGGTGTTCACTGACTCGGGCTCGCCATCGAGCGAGGCCCAGGCCGCGTACGGTGATTCGGGCGGCGCCATCTTCCACAAGAACGGTTCGGCGTGGGAACTCTCCGGGATGATCCTCACGGTTGCCGGATACTCTGGCCAACCGGATCCCGGTGCGAACGCCGTCTACGGCAATGCAACCTATGGTGCCGACCTCTCCTTCTACCGCTCACAGATCATGGTGATCGTGCCGGAGCCCTCCGTGGGCATCTACGGCGTGGCGGGAACACTGATCGCTCTCTTCGCGTTGCGGCGAACCGGGCGTCGAGCCATCTCAGGGGCCCGGCCGGCGAGACCGGCGGGGAGTTTCTGATGACGACTGACGACGCCTTCATGCGTCTGGAGAGCCTCGCCTACCGTCCCGTTTCGACCCGGCCCGACTGGCTGAAGGCCTGGCGACACGAGGCCCAGCACCTGCTGTTCCTCGCCCGGCGGGCGGCCGATGACGATGACTTCGAACTGCTGCAGGAACTCGAGGATCAGGCCCAGGAGATGGCCGACATGATGGAGAGCCGTTTCAAGGCCGAGGAGCTCTGATCCAGGGCCTGATCGACCACCAGCCACAGGGCCAAAGCGGGGCTGCTGGAGCCGCATCTGCATCGCACGAAGATGCGACATGGTGGGCGGACGGCATAGGGTAATTTCAATGGTGCGTGGCGGGTCGCCCACGCTGAGACCGCCGCGACCGCGTTCCAGGGGAATCCTTCGCCATGTCTGCGGCCCGGCGTTTTCACCATCCCTCGCGATCGACGGGGTTTACCCTCGTGGAACTGCTCGTCGTGATCGCGATCATCGCCACCCTGATCGGGCTTCTGCTGCCGGCAGTCCAGACAGCCCGCGAGGCCGCCCGCCGCTCGAGCTGCACCAACAATCTCAAGCAGATCGGGCTCGCCATGCACTCGCACCACGATGCGAGGCGGGCCTTCCCGGCGGGTTTCTCGCACTTCTGGGGCGCTGAGCCGTGCTGGGGCTGGGGCACGTTCCTGTTGCCCTACATGGAGAATGGCAACCTCTTCGATCAGCTGGCTCCGAGCAAAAGGAAGCTATCGGCTGTATTCACTGCCGGGGCGACGACGACGGATCGTGCCCTGCTGCAGACGAAGGTCAGCATGTATCGCTGTCCCTCCGATGAGTCGCCCGACCTGAACACCCTGGTGGCCTTCGGTGCCAACCATTTTCCGCTCGCAACCGCCACCTACGTCGGCAACTGCGGGGAGATGGGGTGGGCCAACCGGGCAAGCGATGACCCGACGCTCGTGCCGAACTATGGTCCCCGGTATTCACACGATCCCGGCGGCATGATCTTCGGGTTCGCCGACCGCACCGCGGGCAAGTCAGGCTCGATCCCGAACTCGGGGCCCGGCAAGGGGCCGAATGGCCTGACGATCAAAGACGTCAAAGACGGCACCTCGAAGACCTGGTGCATCGGGGAGCGAAGCAACGTCAACTTCGCAGCGGTCTGGGTGGGAGCTGGAGACAGCGCCGGGTACAGCCCCCACCAGACGGCCCGGATCATCGGCCGGATCAACACCACCGGGTTTTCGATGAACATCAACTGGCTGATGCTCACCCCGCCGGATGCCGAGAACAACGGCAAAATCTTCTCGAGTAAGCATCCCGGTGGAATCAACATGATGGCCGTGGATGGATCGATCCAGTGGGTCGGCGACGCCGTTGATCCTACGGTGATCAACGGCATGGCCCACCGCAACGAGGGCCTTGTCTTCAACAATCCATAATCCCTGAGTGGTCCTTGGTCGATGACCATCCGAGCCCTGTTTCGCCTCAGCCGCATTCACCTGATTCTGCTCCTGTCCGCCTGCGCTGCGGTCGCAGTGACCGGCTGCTGGGATCGTGGTTATGCCGAAGTGAGCGGCACCGTGACGGCGGCCGGCAAGCCGGTTGCCGGGGCGTTCATCGTGTTCACCCCCGATCGGAAAGACGAGGTCCGCGGGGTAGGTTCGACCGACAAGGAAGGCCGGTATCGGATCCTTCGCCCGGGAAGCAAGTTTGGCGCACCGCTCGGAAAGAACACGGTCAGCGTCCACGGTGGCGATACCGGCCGTGAGATTCCTGCCGCGTTCAGCACGAAGTCGCAACTGACCTGTGACGTCCATCCGGGCAAGAACGTGTTCGACGTCGAGATCCCGGCCAAATAACGCCCCTGCGCGGCTGCCGGCCTGTCGAGTATGATCGCCCAGCCGGCCAACTGCGGCCGAGACGGCAGCTGCTCACAGGAATCGCGTTCATGCCAGAGTTTCAGATTGATGGCGATGCGGAGATCTTCGAAAACGTCGATGACATCGATATCGGCGGAGACATCGAACGCTACTCGTTCGTCACGGCACACAAGGCCGAGGGACAGGACAGCATGGTCCTCCTCACGCCGGTTCACCCCAAGGACCTGAGCACGTTCGAGGGGCTGCTGTTCCAAGTCGACATCGACGAGGAAGAAGACACGATCGTGCTCACGCAGGTGCAGATGTTCTTCTGGCCGTGGGAAGACGACGAGGAGTTCGAGGAGGCCGATTCCCCGGACGATCAGCCCGATCGTGCCTGAGGGCGGGAACGCCGTGCACCCCGCCGCCATCTCCCCGGATGCGCTGCTCCGGCAGTGCGTGGAATCCCGCACCCGCCGCAGCGGCCCCGGCGGACAGCATCGCAACAAGGTCGAGACGGCGGTCGTGCTGCGGCACGCGCCGACCGGGGTGGCCGCCGAGGCGTCGGAGCGGCGGTCGCAGGCGGAGAACCGCACCGTCGCGCTGGCGAGGCTGCGGCTGCGGCTCGCCCTGGAGCATCGCACGCCCCGAGGCCCAGGCGGCGCT
>CAJBSQ010000131.1 GCA_903958265.1 uncultured Planctomycetaceae bacterium | reverse complement strand
GGCACGGCGGGGGGCAACAGCGTGGTGGCCACGACCATCGGCCTGCACGCCCTCGGGAACCTCGCCAACACGGTGATCGTCGGCAACGTGTTTCGGGCCACGGCAGTCAACGGCAACGGGGTCGCACTGACGGCCGCGACGAACCTGCTTTTGGGAGGTGTCACGGCCGGAGACGGCAACCTGCTGACATCGAGCCAGGGCAGCGCCTTCTACGCCAAGGGGGTGTCGACTGGAACGCGGGTGTTCCGCAACAACATGACGGCCAGCCGGTTTGGCGTCCTCCTCGACAATGCCAAGGCGCTCTCCGTGGGAACGTTCCCCGTCGCTGCCTCCTCCAACATCGTGCAGTACAACCAGACCGGTGTCGGAACAGCCGGCAACTGCGCGGGCTCGGGGGTCATGCACACCAGGTGGTTCAAGAACATCCGCAATGTGGTGAACCCATCGGGCATCCCCGTCTATCCGACCCCCTGATGCGGCGGGTCGGCCCCTGAGGCTTGGCCGCGCCACCGGCACGGTCGCTCCAATCCCCCCGGCGTCGAGTTTTCGCACCGGCGTTGTCGATCCTTCCCGGGCAAGGGAGGGCGGCTGGTGTTCTACAGTCCGAGAGGTCACATCGGGTTCGTCCACTACCCCAAGACGGCCGGGACCTCGCTCCAGCACTGGTTTCGGCGGGTATTTCCCGACGGCGATCTCCTCGACCCCGAGAATCCGCACCTCACGGTCGCCTCGTCGCTCGCCGCGGTGCAGGAGCGGCGGAAGCGAGCGGGGCGTGGCTGGCGAAAGTGGGTGCCGTCGCTGCTCGGCGGCTGCCCGAAACGCGAGACCGTGCCCCGGATCGTGGGCGTGATCCGTGATCCCTTGGCGATGCTCGTGTCGCTGTATGAGTATTGGCGACGACACGACTTTGCCGTCGAGCCGACCGCGGCGTTCATTCGCTGCGCCCGCCGGGAGTCGTTCCATGCGTTCGTGCGGATGGCCGTCGTCGATGGGCAGGCGCCGACGTACGAGTGGTTCTTCGACGTGGGTGGCCCCGCGTGGCCATCGACCAGGCTGATCAACTACCACGCCCTCGAACGCGGGCTCGAGGAACTCAGCGGCGAACTCGGCATCGACCGGCCGCCCTACCTCGAGAAGCGGAATGCCACTTCGGGCACTCGCGACCTCGACGCCTACCGGCGGGAGGCGGGCTCCCTCATCGACGACGTGGAGCGACACTTTCGCTGGTACTACGAGTACGGACAGGCGATCGCGCTTGGCAGCGGATGGTCCCGCGCGGCCTAGGTCAGGCCGGACGGCGAAGGTCCTTGCCGGCACGGGTGTTCTCGCCGAACACCGCCGCCAGGCGGTCGGCGAAGGCCTCCGGCGACCAGGGTGCGATGGCCGCAGACACCGCGGCATCGGTCAGCCGCCTGCTGGCCGCCGACTCGATTGCCGTGGCGAGGATGGCGGGATCGCACTCCGCGGGAACGCCAGTGACCATGTCTTCCGGCAGTTCCGTGAAGCTGCCCTCGGCGGTCACCACCACGGGCGTGCCGAGGCCGAGCAACCGGGCGACGGCCGCCGAGGATTCACCGTGCGTCGGCACCCGAAGCTGCACCGCCACGTCCACATCGCGCATCAGGGACGCGAGCTGCTCGTCGGTCGGCGAGTCATGCACCGCGACAAACCGCTGCGACGAGAGGCCCTGACGGCGGCACTGCCGGGCCACCGACCAGCCGGCGATCGAGAGCGTCACCGGCCGGTGACGGCCGATGAGGGCGATCGCCTTTGCCAGGGGCTCGAACTGCTTGGTGTCTCCCCCCGTCCCGAAGGTGCCCACATGAAGCGGTGCATCCGCGGGCCGCGCCGGCCGTCGCTCGGCAAGGTCGGCCACGATCGGCAGCATCGCCACGTGGATCGGCCAGTCGCCCCCCGGGATGCCGGCGAGGGCGGCGCGAACAAGGCGTCTGCAGGCATCGGAGTTGACGATCAGCCCGTCGAGGCGGGCTGTCTCGGCCAGGAACCGCAGGCCCTGTCCGATCTCGGGGATCGCGGTGAGCGCCCGCACGATCCACGGTTCGTCCGATGCGCATCCGCCGGAGGGCAGATCGTGGAGATGGCTTCCCAGAAAAAAGCGGAGCAGCACCGTGAGGTTGACCTCGTGCAGGTAGGCCAGCCGTCGCTGGCGACAGCCCAGCCGGGTCTGCATGACCGACCGGAGGGCCTTGGCATGGTGCGCGGAGTTTCCGAGCACGAAAATCGCCGTGCCGTGGTCGCCCCGTTCGAGGACCGGCTGGAGCACCTCCACCGGCAGGATCCGGTTGCGGGGGAGCAATGACCTGCCCGAGTCGACCGCTGGCCCGGGGTTGGCATCGAAAAAATCGGTCCGCCATCGGGGTGACTGTAGGTGAGCGAGCGTGTACGACGCGATCGCCGTCGTCGCCGGTGGAAGCACTCCCACGACGGCCACGTCGGATCCGCGGGCCGTCGGCAGGCTGGTCAGTTCCGCCATCACCGTCCGCACCGCATTGGGCCAGCCGAGTTGGCCGAGGAGTTCACGACCGCGGGCCAGCGATCGTTCGCGGAGATCGGCCCGATCGGCCAGCCGCCCCATCGCGTCGGCGATCGCTGCCGGCTCGTGCGGATCGCACGTCAGCTCAGGGATCACGAGCTCCTTGATGGAGGAGCCGTTGGAGCCAATCACCGGCACGCCGCAGCCGTAGGCCTCGAGCACCGGCAGGCCGAGGCCCTCGTAGAGCGAGGGATAGACCATCATCTCGGCCTGCCGCGTCAGGGCGACGAGATCCTCGTCGGAGACATAGCCCGTGAACACCAGCGCGCCAGGCCAGATGCCGAGCGAGGCCGCCATCAACTGGAAGTGGGCGATCCGCTGCGGTGAGAGTTTGCAGATCACCGCCAACTGGCGGTCGGGGAAGCGGGCGTGGAAGTGGGCAAAGGCCCGCACCATCCCTTCCATGTTCTTCCGCCAGTCGTCGCCGCCGATGGAGACAGCGTAGGGCCGACGCAGGCCGTATCGGGACAGCGTCGAGGAATCCGCCGGCGTCTCCGCCTCGATCAGGGCTCGCTTGCGGTGGTCGATGTCACCGTAGACGCAGCGGATTCTCGCCGGGTCGTATCCCGCCAGCCGGATCGTGTCGAGACGCGTGGCCTGACTGATCGCGAACAGCCGGTCCGACTCCCGCATCACCCGGAAGCCGGCGAGGTATTCGCGGCGTTCGTTCCGCCGGGAGAGATACCGCTCAGGAAAGAGGTAAGGGATCAG
>CAJBSQ010000130.1 GCA_903958265.1 uncultured Planctomycetaceae bacterium | reverse complement strand
CACGAACATCGGCAATGGCCAGCGGCAGCTTCGAGGCCGCGGGAGCGACGGAGGCTCGTTCCACAACACGGGAAGCCGGTGCAGCCTTGCCATTGACCACAGCGGCGAGGGCACTCGGCGGCCTCTGGCCAGCCGGTCTGTCTGCCACGTGAAGCACCACGCACCGTGCCAGTTCGCTACGGACAGCAGGCCGCGTTGGCTGGGCTAAGGCAGCCACTGCGACCGCTTCGGGGAGGCCGAAGGCCGCGGGCCCGCCCAGACCGCCGGAAGGTACGGGTACATGGCCACCTTCTTCCGACTTCGATACGGGCGACGGGGGAACGACCACGAGTCCAGTAATCGAGGCTCTGTCGTTTGCCGTTGCGGAGCTAGACAAACCTGCTGACACGTTGAAATGCAAAAACGCGGCGCTGCTACCTGATGTCAATCCGCCTGCGATCACATACGGTAGGCCGACGATTTGCAAATCAAATGATTCCCTAGCGGAGGCGTCGTTGAACCAGGCGATTGCGCCCCCGTCGGACTGGGCGAGTGAATATCGCGTTGGAATGGCAAGGTCCACCACCTGCGCTGCCAGCAGTCGGCGATCCTCCATCGGCTCAAAGCCGAGAAACGGTCGACGTCGCGAAGATGCACTGAAGCGGGTCATGGCACGTTTCCACTCACCCCGTTAATCGGTACCACAGACTCAGTCGTCGGATTGAGCAACCGCTCGATTCCGCCGAGAGCCTCGAACTCCGCTGCGGCGAGAAATGACGAGTCAGGCTGCCACCCGCACCCAACCGCCTCTTGGAGGGAGGCTACCACCTCTTGCTCAGCTGCCGCCAGATCATCGGCGTGTCCGCCGGCCGCTATCCAGTCCGCGGTGATTCGGGCAAGTTCCAAGGCCGAACGGGAGAGTCGGGTGGCATCGTTGGCCCAGAGCGATCGCCGCTCGATCGCGCGGGTAAGCGCGTCCCGATGCCGCCCTGTGACTTCCAGTGATTCTGCCATGTTAAAGAGCATCCGGCTCAAGGCGTCGCGAGCGACATCGGCCTGCGGTGCTGCCTGAACGACGTTTCTTTGGAGGTCGATCGCGGCGGCGTATGCGGGAATGGCGTCGGTCCATCGTTCGGCCGTCGCCAGCGCGAGGCCTTGAGAGTTGAGCAGCGATGCCTGGAGCATGCGAAACGACAGGTTCTCGGGATGATCACCGACCAGTTCCGTCATCAGCGCCGCTGATCTTCCGAATGCGGCATCAGCCTCCTGCAGAAGTCCCGTCTTCACCGACACGCCGCCGGCGTTGACCAGCGTCGACGCGAGCGATGTGCAATGCCGGGCCACGTGAGGGGCAAGCCGATGCATCCGCTCCTGGATCTCGGACACACGAGCCAGCAGCGTGCCGGCGTCATTGTGATCCCCGGCCCGGATTGCCAAGGCGGCAGCGTTTCCAAGCACGAGAGCGAGATCGTCTTGAAAGGAACTGCTCGCCCCGGCTTGCGATGCGAGCTGCTCAAGCATTTCGGCGGCTTCGGCCGAGAAGGCTCGTGCAGCGGTCATGTCATCGGATGCCAGCAGTGCCGCCGAGGTGTTGAGCGCGATCGCCAGTTCGTGCTGAGCGGTTGGATCATCCGGTCGGGCGGCCGCCTGACGCCGCAGGGCATCCGTTGCGGCTTTGATATGGACAAGTGCCGCCTGCTGGTCGCCGGAGTTCTCGAGCAGAACGCCGAGGTTGTGCCCTGTTTCGGCGAGCTGGCGGGCATGCCGTGGCTCGTCGGGATACCGTGCGATGAGTTGGCGCTCGGTGGCGAGCGATGACTCATACATCGTGCGGGCGGTCGCGGTGTCGCCACGTTCGGCGTGCAGCAGGCCAAGGTTCGTCCGCACGGCGGCCAAGGTGGTGAGGATCTGCGGATCGTTTGGGAGGCGATCCGCCAGGTCGGTAAGCACGGTCTCGGCGTCGCGATACTTTTCCACCGCCAGATCGTGGTGGCCCAGTTTCATCGCGACTGCGCCCAGCATGGACAGTGCCGTGGCGCGATCCCGAGCGACATCGGGCTTTTGGCTGGCGTCCGCCAGCAGATCGATGTCGGTG
>CAJBSQ010000129.1 GCA_903958265.1 uncultured Planctomycetaceae bacterium | reverse complement strand
GGATAGTGGCTGTACTTTGCAGCGTTGGCATCCGACCGCATGAACGGCATGCCTACGCACCAGCGGAGAAGCGTCGTGAAGAGCGTGCTCAAGTGATTTGCAACATCGCTCATCAGCAAGGTGATCCATAAGAGCAACGCAGGCAGCCCGCACTCTCGGGCGACAGTGTGCTGCTCCCACAACCAACGTCGCGATGGCTCGCGAGCCGTCGTTGAACAGGCCGGCGAAGGCCTTCTCGCGAGTGGCCCATACTTCGGAATCCAGCGCCAGGAAGTACCGATCATCATTCGAGCTCATGACTGAGTACTCCTACCGAGCGACCGCGATCAGCGGCTCGCAGCCAAGGAAATATCCACACCGCTGGGATTCATCGCGAGTCCGTAGCATCGCGTGGTGCGACACTGCTAGGCGGGGATTCCGGACGGCCTGCAAATCGCCAAGCCCACCAAGCAATAACTGCTGCAAGCCACGCTGATCCGATAGCGAATGTTTGTGACGCAAACCGAATAAATGGAAAACTATTGACGGGTTGTTCACCTCTCAACCAAGGCCGCGCCTCAACGTTGAGGAAATCAAGAACCGTGCTTCCCGCAACCCACATCGGCAGAAGCCATCCAGTTGAGAATGCGGCAATCAGGAGCCGTCGCATAATCCCTCATAAATCAAAGTGGCAAACGAGAAACCTGATCAGCGGCGGACTATGGACTCTGCGTCACCGCTGGATTCGATCCGCCGTCTGATCCAGCGCCTGGTTCTGGCTGCCCTGCTATGTCAGTCTCCGCCGAATCCACAGGGGATCTCGGCGAGCATCTATGACCGCGACGACCACCAGTATGCATTCGCTTAGCGTGTAGTGATGCAAAAGGGAAAGCGACTGGACAGAGACCGATGGTATCCAAGGACGATTTCATGAATGCCGCCGTAATACGAAAGGGAATCGATATCGGCGATCAAGCAGCTACAGAAATAGTCGCCGAGCCCCGGCGACTGCCGCTCATAAAACCAATAGCCCTCGGCGAGGTCAGCCTCCGCATCGGAGGAAATGCTGACAATCATCGCCCGAGCTGCATCAAGCGGGCTTTTGCGTCAGCCCAGGCCGACACCGTCGCACGCCCGTCCTCGAGCCGACGCCTGCGGTCCTCGAGAACCTCGCGGTGCCACTCCGGCGACTGCACATCACCGGGGTGGGCGCACAGGCTTTCCCAAACGCTTTCGAGGAGGCGCACCTTTTCGGCAACAGACATCGTTTCAATCGAGATATCAGTTGACATGCGGGCCTCCTCAGGCGACTTCAGTATACCCGATTGCCAGAGCGATGGCGATCAATGGCTCGCGGCCCACGGGCAGCCATCACCCACCGCGATGCCCGCGAGTCCATTTGCATCGAGTGGTTCTGGACTCAACCCGCTACAGGCCAAGCCATCTACGAACGACCGCCGAAACTGCATCCATTTGGTCGGGCGTTAGCAAGCCAAGACGGCGCACAAGTTTTGCGTGTGGAATCGAGATGAGGTTCTGTGCGTCAAAGATGCCCGGCTTCAGAAATCGGGCCGGAACAGCGACTTCAAAACTGGGTCCCCTCGCGCTTGTCGTGTGGGC
>CAJBSQ010000128.1 GCA_903958265.1 uncultured Planctomycetaceae bacterium | reverse complement strand
GCGCAGGCGGCGCCGATCCCCATGCCCGCCTTCTGCGCGCAGGTCGTGGCAGAAAAGATGATCCCCGTGGTGCGGGCGCCAAACTTCCACTCGGCGAAGTCGGCCGTGTCGGCGACGAGCGTCCAGTAGAGGGTGGCGTTGACCCCGGCGGCGAGCATCCCCAGCAGGTGGAAGGCGAAGACCAGGCCGATCTGGTCGGGCAGGAGCCGGTAGAAGGGAATGGCCGTCAGCGCCACGAGCACCATGCTGACGATGAAGGCGGCTTTCTTCCCGATCGCCGCCACGGCGAACCGCGTCAGCATGGCGCCGACGATCATGGCCAGGCCGCCGAGCAGGAAGTAGAGCGGGATCGCCGGAAACATGCCGAACACCTTCACGTCGTCCCAGCCGAGGTAGTTCTTGAGGTAGTAGATGCCCGCCGAGCCGCGGATCACGGCGAAGGTGATATTCACGATGCCGGCGAGAAACATCATCACCCAGTGGGGATTGGCGAACAGCGTGCGAACGTCGTCCACGAGTCGTGTCTTCTGCTCGGCGGGCGGCTGGATTCGCTCGCGGGTCGTCGCAAAGCAGATGAGGAACAGCACGATGGCTGCGATACTGAAGGCCACCACCGTGAGCTGGGCACCGCGGGCCGGATTGCCGGCGCCGAAGGTGACGATGAGCGCGAGAAAGCTGGTGTTCGCGATGATCCCGCCGATCTGGGCCAGCGACATCCGGTAGGAGTTGAGGCTGGTCCGCTCCAACGGATCGTCGGTCATCACCCCCGACAGGGCGCCGTAGGGGATGTTGATCGCCGAATAGGTAAGCATCAGGAGGTTGTAGGTCACCCATGCCCACACGAGCTTCCGGGCCGGTGACAGGTCCGGCGTGGTGAAGGCCAGCACGAAGACGATCGCCAGCGGCACGCAGAGCCAGAGCAGCCAGGGGCGAAACCGGCCCCAGCGGGTGTTGGTGCGGTCGGCGACGGCGCCCACGAAGAAGTCGAACAGCCCGTCGGTCGACCGGGCGAAGAGGAGCATGGTGCCCGCCGCAGCCGCCGTAATCCCAAAGATGTCGGTGTAGAAATACATGATGAAGTTCATCATCAGCGCCCACACGAAGTTGCTCGCCGTGTCGCCGAGGCCGTAGCCCAGTTTCTCGCCGAACGAGAGTTTCATGGTGTTCTGTGAACCTGCCATCACGTTGTGTCCCCGGGTTGTCGTACGATGCCGACCACGATTCTCGTGATGCGGCCGGCACGGTGAAAGACGTCCCTGCTCACGTCGTCGGGCAGCATGTCGCCGGCGAATGCCTCGGCGGCGTCGCCTCGAAAGACAGTGACCGAGGCCACCGCAGCCGGCTCGTAGATGACCGGCACCTGGCAGAAGGTGAACGCGAGGCCTCCCGCGGCCACCGGCAGCGTTCGTCCGAGGCCCTCGAGGTCCACGTACTCGAAATCGGTCGCCTCACCGAACTCGAGGTCGTCCATCAGTTCCGGCCGGAACCGTAGGCATCCTGCCTCGATGGCGACGCCGAGTTCCCCGAGCCTGGTGAGGATCTCCTCCTTGACCTGCCCCGTCATGCCCGGCTGCTGGGCGCCGGCGTGCCGCGGTGTGTGCGAGTAGGCGTCGGTCGGAAACGCCCCGTAGTCCTGGGGCGACTTGCGGAACCCCAGGCCGTCGCGAATCTCACGGTATGCAGACCGAAACCGGGGCTTCGCCGCCGGCGCGGCCCTGCCATGGCACTCCTGCACCGCGAGCAGCAGCTTGGCCACCATGTGCCAGTAGATGCTCCCGAGCCCCTCGAAGGCGAAGAAACTCCCGCTCCGACCGGTGAAGCCGGCGTGATGAAACACATCCTCCCAGACCGCGACCGCGGCCGCCTGCTCAACCTCGTCGAGCCCGAGCGGCACCAGCCTCGCGGCGAGTTCGGTCGCATTCGCGATGTCGGCATGGAAGTGGCCGTCACCGTGGATGTCCACCACGACGACGTCGGTGGCGCCGGCCGCAACCCGCGCTGCGAGGCCAGGACACCGCGTCGACCAGTCGGCAGGCAGCCTGTTTCGCTCGAGATAGGGCACCGGATCACGGTCGGGCTGGAGGAGATAACTTCGCTGGTCTTCGCGATAGAGCGGGCTGGCCCGCAGAGCAGCGAGGAGTTTGAGGGCGGCCGTATCGTCGAGCAGCCCGCTGGAGAGGACGGCGACCTGCCCCTCGAGCATGAGTTCGAGGTGGTGGATCTCGGCACGTCGGCCCAGCACCTCGAGCCGGTTGTAGGAGTGGTACATGCCGTCTGGACGGCGGTTGGCCCGAATGGTGTCGTCGACGAGCTGGCCGCCCGCGGCCAGCACCCCGCGGATCACTGCGATCGAGACCTCGCGACGTTCGTCGGAACCACCGGCGTAGACCGCGTCGCGGTGCTGCTCGCCAGCCCGCCCGAGCGCCTCGAACACGGCAAACCGGTCGCCCGGCTCGCCGGACGCGACCGCGGCAGCCAGACCCTCGACGAGGTCCGCCGTCGCCGCCGTGAGTCGCAGGCTCGAGCCGGCGTGCGCCGCCACGAGCCCGTCGAGGAACCGGAGGTGGCGACGGAGGTGGCAGACGGTGACGACCGACAGCCCCCACCCGGCCAGGGCGTTGTTGGCATCGTTCCATTCCGGCCGCTGCGTGTTCAGCCAGATCCCGCCATCGGGCACGAGGTTGGAGAGCTTCACGAGTGCGGGCACTAGCAGCTTCTCGGCAAGCGAGTAGAGCCTGGGCACGCCGTCGCCGGCCGTCGCCAAGGCGCCGTCGCCCCCCTCCCGCGCCATCTTCGCCCGCAGCGACTGGTGCAGATCCTTGTCGAACGCGATCGAGTGCCGAGGATCGCGAAGCAGGTCGTCGAAGCCGCTGATCCGGTACGGCACCACGGCGGCGGCGTAGATCGGGGTGTCGAGATCCGCAGCCAGACGGCCCGGCCAGAAGCGTTCATGGGCCTCGAGCAGCCGCAACAGGTAGACGATCTGATGGTCGCCCCAGTAGCCGATGTGGCTCCAGGGATCGGAGGCGTCGGCCACCTCCCAGTCGATGCCGTCGCGGGTGATGCGATACGGGTTGTAGCCGTCGACGGTGGAGGCATTGAGAAACACCGCGACCATGCCCGGCAGGCAGCCCGGGTGGCTATACGAAAGGGCTTCCCAGTTTTGAAAGATGTCCCGCCAGTTGCCGCTGTAGCCCAGCACGGGTCTGCCAAGCCGGTCGCGGGTCGCGATCGAGAAGCGATTCCACGGACGGCTGGGATCGCCATGCCGCCGGCCAAAGCACATCGGCAGGTACTCACGCACGATCCGCCGCAGGTGGGGATCCCCGCGGTCGGCAACCTCGGCCGCGAGGCCCGCAAGGTCGCGATCGCCATCCGCCTCGAGCCACTCGCGGTGCCGGGCGTGAACACCGGCGTTTCGACGGGCGACGAAGCCGGAGAGGTCGCCTCGGGGACAGCGATAGCCGTCCGCGGGCACGCCGCCCCGCATGATGTTGAACAGCGTGTTGGAGAAGTGGTGCACGGCCACGGTCCGGTCGGCGGACGCCTGCAGACCGTCGGCGGCCGCCACCCGCCGCCGCACCTCGACGGCATTCGAGGCCAGGCTCGCCGCCACCTCCTCTCGAATCGACTCCCCGGCGACGAGCTGGCGCCGCAGCCGCACCACCGCGGCGTGGTCGAGCCCGGTGTCGGCGATGATGAACCACTCGGTCGACGTGCCGGGAGCCAGCGTGAACGAGTCCTCGACGAGATAGCAGCCGAACTCCCCGCGGACGTCCGTCATGGGGGCCGATGGCGCCTGACCGCGAAAGCGGCCAATGCCCCGAGGATCCAGCGTCCGCACGGGGTGATGGTGGCCGAACGACCAGGCCACGCCCGCCCGCAGCGACTCGGCCGGCAGGGGGCGATCGCTGATCGCGGCGTTCAGCGCCGAGACCATGAGTCCCTCGTCGCCGAGCAGTTCGTGATGCATGTAGGCGGCCGCCAGGTAGCTGTACCGCTCGTAGGTCTGCTGGCCGACACCCGGCGCGAGCAGCTGGTGCCAGCCGCCGAGCGACCGCACTGCCACGGGAGACCGTCCAATATTCTTGAGCGTGCAGTGCCGCACGACGCCGTAGGTTTCGCTGGCCGCCAGCTGCCACCGCAGCCGGAGGCCGAGCGGCTCGTTGATCTCCTCGAAGACGACGCTCGTGCCGAACTCGTGCTTGTGCAGATGCCGCTGGCAGCCGGCGGCGGGTGACGAGCGGCCGCCGGGCTCCCACAGCGTGCCTTCGACCCGCAGCAGGCAGACGGCGCCGCTGGCATCGGGGGCGGCCAGTAGTTTGTCGACCGTCTGGTAGGGAAACAGCGCGAGGTCGGGATCGCGGCGGCCGGCGGTGATGCCGCCATTGCTGCCGACGAACATCCAGACATCGCCGTTGCCCACCACGTTCATCAGGAACGGGGGCATCCGGTCGACGTGCCGGATGCTCGCATGGAGTTCACCGCCGATGCGGGCAAACCCGGAGTGCCTCGGCGAATCGGCGGGGCCGGTCGATGTCGACTCGTGGCGGCGGAGCATCGAGAGGGCTTCCATCATGGGACGACTCGAAACGGCCAGTTGTCCACGGCACCCGACCCCTTGCCATCGGTGACCGTGACGAACAGCCGGTAGCCGCCCGGCGCGGCGGGCGTGCGGATTTCCACGCGGCCCTCGGCATCGGCGGCGACGATCGCCCCCGGCACGGCCGCGGGCTTCCGCTCGGCATCGCCCCCCTGGCGTCGATCCGAACTCTCCTCCCGCACCTCCCACTGGTAGGAGAGCGGGTCGCCCTCCGGATCGCGGTACCGGGCGATCGCCACGACGCTCCGGCCCGGAGGAAGCTCCGCGGTGCGAAAGGGCACCTCGACTTCGTCGAGTTCCGGGGCGCGGTTGGCGGGCCAGCGACCGGTCCAGGCCCGCGAGATGGCATCGACTCGGCTCGTCTTCTCGCCCGTCGGCAGAAACATCCCGAACCAGCTCGCGGTGGCCTCCTGCTTCTGCCCCCAGAGGAAGACGTAGCTGCCCAGGCATCGCTGCGTGTCCTCCATGATCGCCATCTGAAACGCATAGGTCGCCGCCGCCTTCTCGCGGCTCGAAGGCTCGATCGGCGCCCGCCAGGCCGTGTGCTCCGCCTCCCATGGCCCCGCCAGGCCAAACTCCGTGACGCAGTAGGGCTTGGTCCAGCCCTCCGCCCGCACGCGGCCCGCGATGGCGTCAGCGCCGGCGTAGACGTTGATGCCGAGGATGTCCACGTCGGCCGCATGCTCGGCGATGGCGGCATTTTTTTTGGGATTCGTGTTGGCGACGACGGTCATCACGGGATGGTGCGGGTCGAGTTCCTTGATCCGCCGGGCGAGCCGGTTGACCTCGCGCCAGACTCTCGGATCGTCACCCGCCCCGGCCCCCGCCTCCATCTCGTTTCCCAGTCCCCAGCAGAGCAGCGCCGGATGATCGCGGTAGGCGAGCACGGCGGCCTCCACCATCCGCCGCTGCCCGGCGAGATCCTCTGCGTCGGCATAGTCGAAGCCATGCCGCTCGTGGCCCAGCCAGAGGCCGATGGTGACCGCGATCCCGAGTTCGTGGGCCCGGTCAATCATCCGCGTGCCATCGACCGGCTTCTCCACACCTTCGACGCCCCAGGTACGGATCGTGTTGCCGCCGCAGGCCGCCAGCACCTCAAGCGATCCCTCGCCACCAGCGCCGCGGACGACGAACGGCTCGCCATTGCGGAGTAGCCGGTAGCCGCCGTCGGCATCGCCAACCACTTCGACTCGCGAGCCGACCGCCGGCGACTCGGCCCAGGCGGCAGAGGCACACGCGAACCCTGCGAAAGCCCAGGCTGAGATCGCCAGCCTCGAACGGCGAACTCGTGACCTTCTCGTGCTGGTCACTACGGCACGCTGATGGCCTGGCCATCCTCCCGATGCCCCAGGCAGTTGAACGTCTCGGCGTCGATGTCGTAGCCCATCGAGCGAACCGAACCGTCCGCGAAGACGGCGTTGACGCCGGCCGCATGGGCCGAACCCGGGGCACGGTAGGAACCCTTCCCATCATCGCTGGCGATCGGGTTCGTCGAATCCTGGGTCGGCGTGCAGAGAGTCGATCGGACGCTGTCAAAGTCCCAGCCCGACGACCAGCCCTCGTCATCTTCGGCACTACCCGGCGTGTACGGCACCATGAGCCGCTTCTCGAACACCATCATGGTCTTGCTCGTGCCGTCGGAAATGTCCTTCATCTTGCAGTTTGACTTGTAGCCAAGTCGTGTCACCGTACCGTTCTTGACGAGGTAACTGCTCCGCACGATCACGCCCTTGAAGTCGGTGTAGGCCGAGCCGAGCGACGTGGCAGATGTCGGAGTGAAGTCCATGATCTGGGTGCCTTTGCCCCAGAAGCCATACCCATTCCCGCAGCCGGTCGTGTTTCCAACCTCGTTGGTCCTCGGCGACTTCGGAGTCATCAGGGCGTTGAAGGTTCCAGCCCTGGTGGCGTCGGCTTCGCTGCGACTCGGGCCGGGATGCACGGAGGCGTAATCCGACAGCCAGTAGGTGACTGGCCCGGGGATGCCCTGGTTCGTGCTTCTCGCGCTGTCCGTGTTGATATAGCTGGTCGGCCCGCGGCGGGAGGGACAGAACAAGGTGGGCACCGATGAGTTGGCGATCTGGGGCGTGTTGGTGATCGCCGTGATGCTGCCCCCTTCCATGTAGGGCAGGATCTGGAACGCCCACGACAGCCCCTGCTTGTCCGGCCCGAATGCCTTGCCGCCTGAGGAGTAGTCTTCGATCTTCGGGTACGGGCTGATGCCGCCGCTGGGAAACATGCGGGAGGCGCTCTCCGTCTGCAGGATCGCCAACCCCACCTGCCGCAACTGGTTGGAGCACTGCGTCCGCCGGGCAGCCTCGCGGGCCGACTGCACCGCGGGAAGCAGAAGCCCGATGAGCGTGGCGATGATCGCGATCACCACGAGGAGTTCCACGAGCGTGAACGCCATCCGCCGGCCACCGGATGTCCGCCAGTGACCAATCACCCGGCGACGGCGACTCGATGACCGGCCTCGACGCCATCCGCGGACCGCCACAGCCATCGCCGCCACCACACCGCCGGCCATCGCGAGGCCTGGCTCGGGCACGGCGGTCACCGGCGGACTCGCGGTGTTGTAATTCCCGGTGTTGTACAGCCCCGTGGCGACGAAGTCGGCGGCGTCAAGGATGTCAACGATGCCGTCGTAGCTAAAATCTCCCTCGATCCACGTCGCCGGTTCACCAGAATCAAACTTGCCCGAAGCCAGGAAGTTCGACGCGTCGAGGATGTCAATCATCCAGTCGAGGTTGGTGTCGCCCGGCGCGGCGTAGCCGAACGTGACGGAGCCGTCGCCGTTGTCGAGCCAGCCGACGGCCCGCGGGGTGCTTGCGGCCACGTTCGCCGCGGCCGCAGCCGACGAGATGCCCGTTGTGCCCGCCCACGTGCCACCATCCCTACCGGCCACAAGTTCGGCGACGAGGGCCGCCGGAGAGAGGCCCGAGTCCACGGTGACGAGCCCCCGGCCCACGTCGACGCGGCCCCCTTCCCGGGCCGCGGTTGGCACGGCGTTGACCACGACGGTGCCCTTTGAGGCGAGATCGGTGATCCAGACATCCGGGCCCGTCGTTGACAGGCCCCACTGCACATGCCGGGTCGAGTCGTTGGTGGTCGCCAGGCTGACCGAGAAGCTGCCCGTGGTGGAGATCGGCACCTGCGACTCAGTGAACGTGCTGTAGTCGGCGGAAAAGTCCCGCACGAAGGCCTTCACCGACCAGTTGCCGGAGCCGCTCAGGAGCGTGTAGCTGGGCACGGTGCCGCTGAAGCTCACCGTTTTGCCGGCGTAGGTTCCGTCCGCCTGGCCGTAGACGTTGGCTTCCATGATCTTGTTGCCAGTGGCGCCAGGCTGCCCGCTCGGCGTGTACCAGAAGGAACTGGTGTCGCTCACGTAGCACGGGGCGAGCGTCACGCTCGTGCCGCTCGTGAAGTTGGCCCGCAGGTCGGGCACCGCCCAGGGGCCGCCGACCGTGGGCTCGAACGCGCCGCTGGCCACGTCAAACACGTTCATGTAGCCAGTGGTCATCGCGGCGCTGTCGACCGTGAGCGGCACCGTCGAGGCGATCGCCAGCGACTGCAGGCTCACGGACTGTGGCACGTCGCTCCGCATCGTCATGGCCCCGCCGATGGCGACGGTAACGTCGTCCAGATTCGTGGTACCGACGGCTGCCAGGTTCAGCGTGCCGCCGGCATTCACGGCGACCGGGCTGGCCGACAGCCCCCCCGTGTTGGACACCCGCAGCGTGCCGGCCTGGATCTCCGTCGGGCCGGTGTAGGCGTTGACGGCGTCGAAGACCACCGTGCCGCCGCCCGTCTTGGTTAAGGAGATCGCCGAGGGGATCGACGGATAGCCCGCCTGAGCCTGCGTGCGGGTCGTACCCGAGCCCACGTTGATAAGGATCACGCTCCCGCCGCCGGGCTGGGTGATCACCCGCAGCGACCCGAGCGCAGCAGCGAAGTCCGGATTGGCGTTGGTCCCCGACACCATGAACCCGTACTGGAGCACCTGCCCCTGGTAGAAGAACGTGTCGGCGGAGAGCGAAAAGTTGCCCAGCGCGGTCAGGGGCGCGGTCTGCATGTTGGAGATCGAATATCCAGAACTCGGATTGAGCACCTTGATAAAAGCCTCCGCTGTGTACCCCGACGCCAGCGAGAACGCGTTCACCGTGCCGGAGAAGACTGCGGTGTCGGTCGCCACCGTCGTTTCCACAAAGGTGTTGGCCTCCATCCACTTATTGCCTCCAGGCCCAGCCCCACCGTTGTTTCGCCAATACGAACTGCCCGGATTATTGGCATACGTGTTGTAGTTGGGGTACAGGTCGAGGATGTTGTCCGTGATGCTCGTGCCAGTGCCGCTGCCGTTGATGACCACCGTCTTGACGTCTGGCAGCCCCCAGAAACTCCCGAACTGGTAGACACCGCCCGCAGACTGAGGCGCACTCCAGACATTCATGTAGCCCTTCCAGTCGCCGGCCCAGGCAGGCCCGGCCGCAATGGCGACGACCGCCAGCAAGACCGCCCATCGGCATCGCTTGAAAACCATGGGAATCTTGACCATGGAAACCGCCTCCTTCGATAAAACCATTGGTGTCACCACCGAGTCTTTCAACGTGCGTCGCTTGAAATCGTGTCGCCGCGGGCCGTTGCAGGTGTGCCCCCAACCACCACCGAATGCGTCGCCGCCATCCGACTGGCGGCACTGGCTACCGGCCCGGTCGTGCCGTTGACTTCAAACGTCGTGGCGATCGTCCGGCGGCACCCGCCGCTCACCTTGGCCGTTATTCGCATGGTGATCGCCTGGGTGAGCCAGAGCGCCGCCTCGAGGCCGAGCGACGAGGCATCCTGCGTGACGGCCGTCAATCGAGGCCAGACGTGCATCCGCACGTCACTATCGTCCACGCCGACCACCGAGAGATCCCGTGGCACATCGATGCCTCGCTCCTGCGCCCGTCGCATGATTCCGAGAGCCGTCATGGGATTGGTCGCGAAGATCGCCGTCACCGGCTGCTGTAGGCCGAGCAGCGAATCGAGCACCTGCTCGCCGGAGGGAATGCCCGCCGGAAGCTCCATGACGAGGGCCGGATCCACCTTGATCCCGGCGCAGTAGAGAGCATCGTCGTAGGCCCGCCGCCGGTCTGCATGATCGGTGTCGGGCACGTTGTGCACGGCCAGCCCGATCCGCCGGTGGCCCAGCCCAATCAGGTGCTCCACCGCCCGCCGGCTGCTGGGATAGGAATCGGCACGGATGAAGTTGACCTTGGGCTCGTCAAACTCCGCGGCCACCACAACGCAGGGAAAACCCTCCTCGGCGATGTTTGTGATCACCTGGCGGTTGTATCGAAAGCACCGCAGCACCACGCCACGGATACCCTTCCGCAGAAAGAACTGCGTGTAGGTCTCGTTGGGCAGCTTGTCTCGGCGAATGCTCAGCAACTTGAGGTCGAAGTGCTGCTCCTCAAGACCCCGCATGATCCCGCTCAAGAGCGCCGGCTCGAACGCGCCATACTCGGACCGCACCGGCTCGTCGGGATAGGCCAAGGCGATCACGTTGGTGATCCGTCGGCCGACCCGGGGTATGTAGCCGATCTCGTTGATGTAGGCGAGCACCCGCTCGCGGGTGGCTTCGTCCACGTCGGGGTGGTTGTTGAGCACCCGCGACACCGTGGCCGGCGAGACCTTCAGCCGCGACGCAATGGCCCTGACGCTTGGCACTGCCGCACCTCGGAGGAATCCCCACCCTCTGCCAGACCGAAAGTTCGGCCGCCTGTCCGGAACTGTTTCAGAAATAGTACCAAACAGGCCCGGGAGGTCAAGACCTCCCGGGCCCCAAAACGATTGGCCTGCGAGATCGATCGGTCAGGCCTTCCGACGGCGGTTCCAGCCGGTCGCCACCAAGCCGGTAACACCAGCGGCAAGCGTCCAGAAAGTCG
>CAJBSQ010000127.1 GCA_903958265.1 uncultured Planctomycetaceae bacterium | reverse complement strand
GCACGATCGTGGCGCCGGCGCTGACCGAGACCGCCGCCGTGCCCGTGACCATGCCGCTCACGACGAGCGGGCCGGAACTCACGGTGGTGGTGCCCGCGGAGCTGCTCGAGCCCGAGAGAACGAGCGTGCCGGAGCCCGATTTGGTGAGCCGGCCGGCGCCCGAGATCGGGCCCCCCACGGTGAGCGTCTTGTCGGTAACGACGTCGATCGTGCCACCGAGCGGGGTCGCCGTAGTGCCGCCTACGTTGAGCGTGATCCCCCGCGTCGGGGCCATCGTGAAACTCTCCGTGACCCGCAGCCGGCCGCTGGTGGTCGCGCCGGCCAACGTGATGGCGTTGCTGGCGGTCGTCACCGGTACGGCGCCAAGATTCGCATCGGCGGAAATCTCGACCGCGCCTCCGCCGAAGCTCGTAATGCCGCCGGAGATCGTGTTGCTGCCGGAGAGCACGAGCGTGCCGCTGCTGGTCTTGATGAAGCCGCCGGTGCCGCTCAGCGGTCCGGCAAGGGTGACGGTCGCCCCGCTGCTCGTGCTCAGGGTTCCGCCCGCGGCCCCGACGCTGAATCCTCGCGTGGCCGGGAAGAGCGTGCTCGCCGTAACGTTCAGCACGCCCGCCGCGGTGTCGGTTCCCAAACGGACGTTGGTCGGAGACACCACGCCCGGCTCGGCGCCCAGTCGGAGGTCTGAGTCGATCGTGAGCGTGCCGCTGGTCGTGGTGGTGATGCCGCCGACCATGGCGATGTCACTGCCGATGATCGTGCCGCCGCTGTAGGAGTTCCCGCCCGAGAGAGTGACGCCCCGGCCGATGACCCGTAGGGCGCCGGTGCCTGAGATCGGCCCGGCGATGCCGAGCGTGGTCGACGTTGTATTGAGCACGCCCCCCGCGGCACCGAGCGTGATGCCACGGAACGGATCGGTGGTCATGGCAAAACTCACGCCGATGGCGCCACCGTCGAGCGTGATCGCATCAGCGGTCTCGCCGAAGGGAAGGGCGCCGAAGCCGGTTTCCTTCGAGAGTTGGCCCGTCGCATTGGTGCTGCTCCCAATGCGGTACAGGCCGCCGAGCACCTTCAGTTTTTCGAACGTGTAGTTGGCGGTGTTTGCCCCCTGCACACGGAGTTCACTCGTGCCCGTCTTGGTGAGCGTCTGTGCGCCCGTGACCGTGGTGCCGCCCTCGCCCAAAAACACCCCCTGGAAGATCGTCACGTTGTTGCCCACGTTGTAGTTCACGGTGCCACCGTTGGGGCTGAGTTGGATGCCCGCGCCGAGCGCGGTCCAGAGCGATCCGGCGTTGCCGGTGTTCGACATCAAGAGCGTGCCGCCGTCGAGCACGACGAGGCCACCTGCGGATTGCGTGACCCGCGACTGGTTGTTGATGCCCAGCGTCGTGCCCGGCCGCACTGTGACCGTGCCCGAGCCGATACCAACGACCCCGGCCCCGCCGAGATTCACCGTGCCCTGATTGACGACCATGCCCGATGCGAAGTTGGTGCCGTCGATTGTGACGGTAAACGAGCCGGTCGCGTCGCTGCCCGCGGAAAAGTAGGCCATCCTGCCGTCACCGGCCGCGGTGCCGGAGATCCATGCCTCGGTGGCCGCATCACCCGCGGCGTTCGGGCTCCAGTTGGCTGCGGCGCTACTCCACGTGCCGCTCGGTGTGGGCCCGCCGGCTCCGGGCGTGGGGCCGTCGATGTCCCAGTAGCGGATATCCTGAGCAAACGCTGATGCTGCTGTCGCCAGCACCGCGGCGGCGGCCGCAACCCGCATCCACGGGAATCGGTGGAAACCTGAACTCACCATGGCGCACCCCTTTTTCTGGCAGAAACCCCTGCATTTCCGGCCGAGCTACCACGCGCTTCGGATCGACAAACCCCGCTGATCCTTCGCTCATGTGGACTATAACGGCTCCAGTGCACGGCGGCAACATTTATTACGTGTCTCCATGGCGGGTGTATCGCATCTCATCCGGATACGATCCGCCCCGTGCACCGTGTCTCAGCCGAGTCTTTCGATGGCCCATGCCACTCTTCGCCGCTGCCGCTCGCTCTGCCCCATTCCCTTCGCCATCGTGGTCGTGGTCATGGCGTTGATCGTGGCACCCTCGCCGGCCGGCGAACCCCGGCCGCGGACGTTCCT